>NZ_JAAGOV010000020.1:0-1046 GCF_010500785.1 Salipiger sp. PrR003 | reverse complement strand
GCTTTCTGTCCGGCGACGCGCCAGATCATCGGCAGCGCGGCGAGCGAGAGCGCGCAGGCGAGACCGAAGAAGACGCCATAACCGAGATGCTCCGCAAGAAAGCCTGCGGCGGTCCCGGCGACCATCGAGATCGCGGCATCCATGCATTGAAACAGGGTGAAATCGACGCCACCCTGACGCGGATCGGACCAGCGCATGAACTGTCCGTAAAGCGCGACGAAGCCGAACGCCATCACGGCGGCGCTTACCACCATCGCGGGCGGTGCCACCGTGGTCGCCGGCAGGATCACGTCGCCGGCCGAAAGCGCCACGACCGCGAGGATCGCCGATTGCAGCGCCACGGCGCCGACCAGAACGCTCCGCGCCCCGAAGCGGCGCACGAAGGCCCCGCCAAGCATCGCCCCCAGAAAGCCCAGCGTCAGGCTGCCGACTCCGCTCAAGATGCCGAGCTGCGCCAGATCGTAGCCGGCATCGATGAAGAATGGGCCGAACATGCCCATCGCGGTCTTCTGCGCCACCACGTAGAGCGCAGCGATCAACAGGCCCTTGCGGACCTCGGGGCGTTCGAGCGCTGCTCTGAGGCTCGGAGTATGCGTGCGGGGCTGGGGCCTCGGGCTGCGGGCAATGCGCGCGAAGGGCAGACAGAGCACCGCAATGACCAGCGCCATGGCCCAGGTGGCGCTGAGCCATCCGGCGCGATTCACGAGGATAAGAAAGACGCCGCCGCCGATGGCCGAGCCGAGATAGGCGCCGCCGACCTGTGCGGCATTGCCCCAGCCATAGCGCGTGTCCTGCAACGCCGCGACGGCATAGCCGTCGCAGACGATGTCAACGGTGGCGGTCGCGAAGGCTGCCAGCATCAGGATACCGAGAACCGGCAGCACCGGGAACGGGCCGATGAACCCGACCGCCAGCAGCGCGACGGTCACCACCGCCGCGCCGCACAGCACGATCATCGCGGACCGGTCGCGCCCGCCATCGGGCAGGCGGAACCGTTCCACCGGAGGCGCCCAGAGGAACTTCAGCGCCCAAGGCAGCACCAGCAG
>NZ_JAAGOV010000019.1:0-1102 GCF_010500785.1 Salipiger sp. PrR003 | reverse complement strand
TACCTGCACGACCAGATCAAGAGCGGCGACTGGACGGTCTTCCTCAGCGGGCGCTACGACTGGGTCGAGACCACCACCTTCGATGATGCGAAGACCGGTACCGACAAGTCCGACGAGGGCTTCTCGGGCCGGATCGGGGTAAGCTATGCCGTCAATGAAGACCTGTCGCTTTTTGCCAACCTGTCGAGCAGCTTCGTGCCGACGACCGGGCTGGTCTTCGACGGGGCCGATGCGCCGAACAGCGGACGCTCGGGCGATCCGACCCGCGGTGTGCAGAAGGAGATCGGCTTCAAGTACCAGCTGCCCAACACCGAAAGCCTGATCACGGCCTCGCTCTTCGACATCCAGCAGGAAGACGGCGTGGTGTTCCAGACCGTCGACCCGACGGAATTCGGCGGGCTCAACCAGGTGCAGGTGCCGTATGACCTGCGCTCGCGCGGCCTCGAGCTCGAGGGGCAGTTCAACTTCGAAAACGATCTGCGGATGAGCGCTGCCTACACCTATCTCGATATGGAAATCGAACGCGGTGCCTCGGGTACCGAGGGCAGCCAACTCTCTGCAACTCCCGAACACACCGCCTCGCTCTGGGCCTTCTACGAGCCGAGCGCCGGCGCGCTCGAGGGCTGGGGCTTCGGCGGCGGTCTGCGCTATGTCGGCGAAAGCTGGGGCGATGATGCCAACAGCTTCCGCAACGACGACCTGTTCTTCGCCGACCTGTCACTGTCGTATGATTTCGGCCAGCTTGGATTTGACGGGCTTGGCCTGCAGGTGAACGTCAAGAACGTCTTCGACAACACCGACCAGACCTGCAGCGCGGGCAATTGCTACCGCATCGAGGGCCGCACCGCGACCGCTAGCATCGCCTACCGGTTCTGATGTCCGGACAAGGGGGACATTGGGGCGTCATCGGTGCCATCGGTGGCGTCTACGTGGCGCAAAGCGTCATCGGCGGCGTAACCTGGACCGGGCTGCCCGGTGTCCTGAGGGCGCAGGAGCTGCCGCTCGACCAGATCGGGCTGATCTCTCTGCTGGTGCTGCCTTGGGCGCTGAAGTTCCTCTGGGCGCCTCCGGTGGAACGGTTCCGCCTGCCCGATGGCGGGCG
>NZ_JAAGOV010000018.1:0-1158 GCF_010500785.1 Salipiger sp. PrR003 | reverse complement strand
CTGGTAGCTGTGGGTCTTGAGGAACTTGCCGACCCAGAGCCCGCCGGTGTATCGCCCGGCCTTCTTGGTGGGCAACGTGTGGTTGGTGCCGATCACCTTGTCGCCGTTGGCAACATTGGTACGCGGGCCAAGGAAAAGCGCGCCGTAACAGGTCATCTTCTCGAGGAACCAGTCGTCGCGGTCTGTCATCACCTGCACGTGCTCTGAGGCGATCTCGTCCGCCACCTCCAGCATCTCGTCATAGCTGTCGCAGACGATCACCTCGCCGTAGTCCTGCCAGCTGGCGCGGGCCGTTTCGGCGGTGGGCAGGATGTCCAGCAGGCGCTCGATCTCGGTCAGCGTCGCCTCGGCCAACGCCCGCGAGTTGGTCAGCAGCACCGCCGGCGAGTTGTAGCCGTGCTCGGCCTGTCCAAGCAGGTCGGTGGCGCACATCTCGGCGTCCACGGTCTCGTCGGCGATCACCATGGTCTCGGTCGGACCTGCGAAGAGGTCGATCCCCACACGGCCGAAAAGCTGGCGCTTTGCTTCGGCGACAAAGGCGTTGCCCGGCCCGACGAGCATGTGCACGGGCTGCATGCTCTCGGTGCCGATGGCCATGGCGCCGATCGCCTGGATGCCGCCCAGCACCCAGATCTCGTGGGCGCCACCGAAATGCATGGCGGCGATCACCGCGGCATTGGGCTTGCCGCCGAAAGGCGGCGTGCAGGCGACGATCCGCGGGACGCCGGCGACCTTCGCCGTGGCGACGGACATATGCGCCGAGGCCACCATGGGGAACTTGCCGCCGGGCACGTAGCAGCCGACCGACTGCACCGGGATGTTCTTGTGTCCGAGGATGACCCCGGGCAACGTCTCGACCGCGATGTCGGTCATCGAGGCGCGCTGCGCCTCCGCGAATGTCACCACCTGCGCCTGCGCGAAGCGGATGTCGGCAATCTCCTGCTCCGACAGCGTCGCGATCAGGGCGTCGATCTGCGCTTGCGAGAGCCGGAAGCTCTCGGGGCTGTAGCTGTCGAACTTCTCCGAAAGCGCCCGCACCGCCGCGTCGCCACGCGCCTCGATGTCGGCCAGCGTGGCTTCGACGATCGCCCGGGTCTTGGCGTCGTCCTGCCGGCGGTCATCATCGGATTTTCCGCGCTTGAGGTATTCGATGGTCAT
>NZ_JAAGOV010000017.1:0-1169 GCF_010500785.1 Salipiger sp. PrR003 | reverse complement strand
GTGGTGGTCTCGACCCAGTCGTAGCGCCCGCTGAGGAAGACCGTCCAGTCGCCGCTCTTGATCTGGTCGTGCAGGTAGAGCCCGAGCTGTTCGGTCTCTTGACCGCCGGAATAGGGCTGGTCGATCGCGTCGGTCTCGTCTGCCGAGACATAGCCCACGCCGCCGTAATAGGCGTCATAGGAGGCATCGCTGTAGTCGAGCCCGGTCACCAGCGTGTGGTTCAACGCGCCCGTCGTGAAGAACGCCTCGACGCTCGTGTCGACGGCGAAGGTCTCGGAGTCCTCGAGATAGTGTCCCCAGTAGCGGCCAAGGTCGGGGGTCGCAGCGTAAAGCCCGCTGAACTCGAGATCGGCATCGATCTCGGAGTAGCGCAGGTTCTGGCGCAGGGTCACGCTGTCGGTCAGCTCGTGTTCGATCTCGTACCCGAGGCGCCATTGCTCGTTGTCGAAATCGTTGTAATCGGGATCGCCGACATAGATGTCGGAGGCCTCACCAAGGGATGGGTTGTAGTAGGAGGCCGTACCGCCCCGCGTGGACTTGGCGTATTCCCCGAGCAGCGTCACGGTGATCCGGTCGGTGAGCTCGTAGGTCAATGCCGGCGCGATCATGGCGAGGTCGTCGCGGTAGCCGTCGAGCGGCGTTTCGGCGTCGCGCAGCACCCCGGTCAGCCGGTAGCTGAGGCGGCCATCCCCGACCGGTCCGGTAAAGTCGAATGCGAGCTCCTTTTGCCTCTCGGTTCCGAAGGTCAGTTGCACCTCGCGGAACGGATCCTGCTTGGGCCGCTTCGACACGATATTGACGATGCCACCCGAGCCGCTGACGCCATACATCGACGACGACGGCCCCTTGAGAACCGAGACCGCCTCGAAGCTGTAGGGGTAGTTCTGGTACCACGCCGACGGGCCGTTCACCTGCCGCAGCCCGTCGCGGAACAGGCCGGTGTAGTACGACGAGAAGCCACGCAGGTAGATCGCGTCGTAGCGGCTGTCGAAGCCAAAATTGGTGGTGCTGGCGCCGGAGGTATAGCCGAGCGCATCGAGCAGCGTGCGCGGCTCCTGGTCCTCCATCTGATCCTGCGTCACCGTGCTGATGTTCTGCGGAATGTCGCGGATCGCCGTATCGGTGCGCGTTGCCTGCCGGCCACTCTCGGCAACATAGCCGTTCTGAAC
>NZ_JAAGOV010000016.1:0-1183 GCF_010500785.1 Salipiger sp. PrR003 | reverse complement strand
CTGCCGCCTTTCATCATCATGGTCGAGATGGTCTTCAAGCCCGGTCCTCCAAGTCCTGCGGTCCACATATCCGGGACGCCAGACCTCCGGCACCCCAAGCCTCCAGCGATCAACATCCCCACGGCTCCGGTCCTCAAGCTTTCATCTTCTCAATGAGTTAAAAACTCAATAATTCAATATCTGCAGCATTCCGCCGATCCAGCATTCCAGCAATCATGAAGTCATTCATTCCTGCGTTCCTGCACTCGACGAATTTTTTGGCCAGGTCATTGAGCGCGGAGCGCACATGGGGCTGGGGGCCAAAAAATCGCACATTGGCCCTCTCCGCCTGGCGTGGGGCGGCACGCCCCACGCCAGGCACATCGGGACGGGTGTGATCCGCGGACGGCCCCGGCGGCAGCTCTCGCAGGGGCGAGATTGCCCCCTCCTGGCCTGCGGATCACCGCGCCCTGCCTGAGTGACCCTTCGGGTCACCGGGCGCGATACGGAGACCATGAAGGCTGACCGGTTTCCGCAAGCGGAAATCCCCCGAAGGGGCGAAAACCGGCCTTCATGGTCGGTTGGCATGGTCGGTTGGCTGGAACCGTATAATGTTGTACGGCTATAGAGCGTATTTGAATTTTGATTGCTGCTTGAGGTTGCGATATGCCCCGCGGGCCCCGTCTCACCCACAAGGATATTGCCGAGATCAATCGCCTCCTGGGCGAGGGATATCCCGATGCCGAGATCGCCCGGCGCTGTGGTCGATCGCGCCAGACGGTGGCGCGGGTGCGAAACCAGGCAGCCTCGTCGCACACGACAACCGACGGTGCGGTGATCGGAGCCCGGGTCAGTGTCGAGGAATACGCGGCGTTCAAGGCGCTGATGGAGGCCGAGGGGCTGACACCGTCAGACGGCATTCGCCGCCTCATGCGGCTCGCCGTCGGTGCGCTCGATCTGCGGGTCGAGGAGATCGAGGCGCTGGCGCAGAGCCGGCGCGAGCTTGTGGCGGTGGGGCGCAATCTCAACCAGATGACCCAACTTGCGAACTCCGGGCGGCTCAAGTGGAACGCCCGCGACGCCAAGACCGTGGCGCAGCTTGACGCTCGGGTAGGGGATTTGACCGAGGCGCTGACCCATTTCATCAACGTGGCGCGCCGGCGGACGCTGGCGGATGTGGCCTTCCCGGAGGCGGATCAATGAG
>NZ_JAAGOV010000015.1:0-1239 GCF_010500785.1 Salipiger sp. PrR003 | reverse complement strand
GAAAAGGGGCCGCCCGATGGGCGGCCCCTTCGCAATGCCCGCCCGGTCCGAGGACCGGGCAGAAGCGCATCACTCGATGATTTTCGACACGACGCCGGAGCCGACGGTGCGGCCGCCTTCGCGGATTGCGAAGCGCAGACCATCTTCCATGGCGATCGGGGCGATCAGTTCCACGGCGAACTTCAGGTTGTCGCCGGGCATGACCATCTCGGTGCCCTCGGGGAGGGTCACGGTGCCGGTCACGTCGGTGGTGCGGAAGTAGAACTGCGGACGGTAGTTCGCGAAGAACGGCGTGTGACGGCCGCCTTCTTCCTTGGTCAGGATGTAGACCTCGGCTTCGAACTTGGTGTGCGGCTTGACCGAACCCGGCTTGCAGAGAACCTGGCCACGCTCAACGCCTTCGCGGTCGATGCCGCGCAGCAGGGCGCCGATGTTGTCGCCGGCTTCACCGCGGTCGAGCAGCTTGCGGAACATTTCCACACCGGTGCAGGTGGTCTTCTTGGTGTCGCGGATGCCGACGATTTCCAGTTCGTCGCCGACGTTCACAACGCCACGCTCCACGCGGCCGGTGACCACGGTGCCGCGGCCCGAGATCGAGAACACGTCTTCGATCGGCATCAGGAACGGCTGGTCCACGGCACGTGCCGGCTGCGGGATGTACTCATCCACGGCCGCCATCAGTTCGCGGATCTTGTTCTCGCCGATTTCCGGGTCACGGCCTTCCATCGCGGCCAGAGCCGAGCCGGCGATGACGGGGATGTCGTCGCCCGGGAAGTCGTAAGCCGACAGCAGTTCGCGGATTTCCATCTCGACGAGCTCGAGCAGCTCTTCGTCGTCGACCTGGTCAACCTTGTTCATGAACACGACCATGGCGGGGATGCCCACCTGGCGGCCCAGAAGGATGTGCTCGCGGGTCTGCGGCATGGGGCCGTCAGCTGCGTTCACAACCAGGATCGCGCCGTCCATCTGCGCCGCGCCGGTGATCATGTTCTTCACGTAGTCGGCGTGGCCGGGGCAGTCCACGTGCGCGTAGTGACGCGCGTCGGTCTCGTATTCCACGTGCGCGGTCGAGATCGTGATGCCGCGTGCCTTTTCTTCCGGCGCGCCGTCGATCTGGTCGTACGCGCGGAAGTCACCGAAGTACTTAGTGATCGCTGCGGTCAGCGTGGTCTTGCCGTGGTCGACGTGACCGATCGTGCCGATGTTGCAGTGCGGTTTGCCGCGCTCAAACTTTTCCTT
>NZ_JAAGOV010000014.1:0-1414 GCF_010500785.1 Salipiger sp. PrR003 | reverse complement strand
CTGATGGACAACTCCCGCGACGATGTGTTGGCCTACATGTCGTTCCCTCGAGAGCACTGGACCCAGATCTCTTCGACCAACCCGCTGGAGCGGGTGAACCGAGAGGTAAAGCGACGTGCGGATGTCATCGGGATCTTCCCGAACGACGCCGCCATCATTCGCCTCGTCGGCGCTCTGATGCTCGAAACCAACGATGAATGGGCAGTGGCGCGGCGATACATGAGCCTTCCGTCTTGGGGCCTTGGTCGTCAATACGTAATCTGCATAGGAACGTTGCCGCATTTGCCGGGCTGGCAGCGGAACGCGAGGCGCGGGTGGCCCGTAGACCCCAGATATCGGAGCGCAACCCGCGCCTCGCGTTCCGCTGGGTAGTATGTTCCCTCAGCAGCGCCATCAATTCCACTCCCAGCTCCCGTACCGGTGTCATGCTTCCGTCCGTGGTCAGCACATTGGCCGCCTACTTGATGTCGGTGAGATCGGTTTCCGGGCACCCATCTTGAAAGCGCGCTCGGACGGAACGTCCGGTGGCAGGCACATGTCCGGCGTCGCCGGAAACCGCGTCCCGGTAGGGACTTCGTCGTGGCGAGGGCAGACCCTGCCAGGAGTTGATCTTCTCCTTCTTTACGTGTCGATGGTCGTCTCAGGAGGCCAACGTCACCGTATCGCGCTGCAAGCGGAACTCAGTGCCGTCCAGCCACATGCGGTGAAGCACGACACCGATCCGTCGTGCCACGGCGACCGTGGCGCGCTTCGAACCGCGGCGCCTGGCAACCTGCATGCCCCATGCCTTGAGCCAGCAGGGCCTCGCATTATGCATCATCACGGTGGCAGCGTTGAAGAGCGCCGTTCGCAGGGCGACATCTCCTGCCTTGGTGATCCGCCCGGTGACATCGCGCTCGCCGGACTGCTCGCGCCGAGGTGTGAGGCCGACCCATGGTCCGACGTCCCGTGACGATCTGAACCGTGCCGGGTCGTCGATCGCCGACCGCACCGTCAGAGCGATCACGGCGCCGATGCCCGGCATCGTCATCATCAGCCGACAGGCTTCGTCCTGCCGGGCAAGCTCGATCACCCTGCAGTCCAGCGCCGACAACTTGTCGCGCAGCATCGCCCGGGCGTCGAGGATGGCCGATGCGGCTGTCTCCAGCGCAGCATTCCCCGCGACAAGTTCGCGGACCCGTGCCTCATAGCGCCCTTTGCCCTTGCCGACGGGACCGAGCTTCATACCGAAATTACGCAGCACGCCGCGTAAGGACTGCTCGATGTCGAGTGCTGCTTTCTGGACCGACTTGCGGGCGCTGAGCAGGGCGCGCATCTCCTGGGCAGATACAGACTTGTGCGGCGCGACAAACAGGATGAGATTCCGCGTCAATCAGGATGAGACGCAGCGGCGTGTGACCGCTTCCGGCCGGGC
>NZ_JAAGOV010000013.1:0-1430 GCF_010500785.1 Salipiger sp. PrR003 | reverse complement strand
CCGCCGGTGAGATTCGCAGGTCGCGGCCCGCGGCGGACATGCTGCCCAACTCGTAGACACGGACGAAGGTGCGGATATTGTCGAGATAGGACATTCTTCGGCAAAACTTGAAACTGCTTGGGTGATGCTGGAGATAGCAGAATAATCGCGCCCGGCCTAGGCTGCCGCGCAACACCGCAACAGGGAGAGACGGGCATGTACGATCTTGCCATCATCTGGGATTGGCTCGGCTTCGCCGTGCGTTGGCTGCACGTGATCACCGCGATCGCCTGGATCGGCTCGTCCTTTTACTTCATCGCGCTCGACCTCGGGCTGCGCAAGGCGCCGCACCTGCCGGTCGGCGCGCATGGCGAGGAATGGCAGGTCCATGGCGGCGGGTTCTACCATGTCCAGAAGTACCTCGTGGCGCCCGAGGCGATGCCCGACCACCTGACCTGGTTCAAATGGGAGAGCTACGCCACCTGGCTCTCGGGCGCGGCGCTCTTGATGATCGTCTACTGGGCCGGCGGCGAGCTTTTCCTGATCGATCCCACCAAGGCCGAGATCTCGCTCTTCCAGGGCATCGTGATCTCGGCGCTGTCGCTGACCCTCGGCTGGCTGGTCTACGACCGGCTGTGCAAGTCCAAGCTCGGCGAGACGCCGACGCTGCTGATGGTGCTGCTCTTCGGGATGCTGGTGGTGATGTCCTGGGGCTACACCCAGGTGTTCACCGGCCGCGCCGCGCTCTTGCACCTCGGCGCCTTCACCGCGACGATCATGACCGCCAACGTCTTCTTCATCATCATGCCGAACCAGCGCATCGTGGTGGACGACCTGAAGAACGGCCGCACCCCCGATCCCAAGTACGGCAAGATCGCCAAGCTGCGCTCGACGCACAACAACTACCTGACGCTGCCGGTCGTCTTTTTGATGCTGTCGAACCACTACCCGCTGGCCTTCGCCACCGAGAACGCCTGGATCATTCCCTGCCTGGTCTTCCTCATGGGGGTGACGATCCGGCATTTCTTCAACACGATGCACGCGCGCAAGAGGGCGCCCTACTGGACCTGGGCGGTGACCGCGCTGCTCTTCATCGCCATCGCCTGGCTCTCCACCGCGCCGATGCTCGATACTTACGAGGAGGCCGAAGCCCGGCCGCTCAACGCCGCCGAGCAGCGCTTCGCGGGGGCGGCGGGCTTCGAGGACGCCTATCACGCGGTGATCGGCAATTGCTCGATGTGCCATGCGCGCGAGCCCTCGTGGGACGGGCTGCACCACCCGCCCAAGGGCGTGGTGCTCGAGACCGAATCCGACGTCGCCCGCCACGCGCGGCTGATCTTCCTGCAAGCCGGCGCCAGCCACGCCATGCCGCCGCCCAACGCCATCCAGATGGACCCGGCGGCGCGCCGCGAGATCGTCCAGTGGTACCGCGCCGCGACAAAGGGCTGAGC
>NZ_JAAGOV010000012.1:0-1435 GCF_010500785.1 Salipiger sp. PrR003 | reverse complement strand
CTCAGCATAATCCAAGGTGGGTCACTTCTCGATGGAAACCCCGGGTCATGTATGGATACCCCCGTTCGCGCAAGATGGTTTTTGAACAGTATTGACGTGTGATCGGGTGCGGTCATGTATCAGGCCTGTTGTGCGGCAATCGCATGACCGCTGGCCGGTATGGAGCTGCGCGGCTCTGGTGCAAAATCAGTTCTGCGGGCTCATGGCCCATTGACCCGGATGCGTTTCCAGAACCATCGTCACCGATCTTTTGTCCTTACTGTCTATGACCTCCTCACACGCCGACGTCCCACTTTTGGCTATCTGACACTGTCAGGCTGCTGCCAGTCGTGGATCCTGATAATCTTCTTTCCGCGTTTCCATCGCCCAGAGTGCTCTGGCCATCTTGTTGGCCATCGCGATTGCGACCACCTTGCGTGGCTTGCGGAGCAGCATGGCATGTAGCCAGGTTCCCTGGATTGTTCCTTTACTGGTTGCCCAGCGGATGACCGACATTGCGCCGATGATGAGCAGCCGCCGGATATCGCGTTGTCCCATCTTCGACATTCGGCCCAAGACCTGCTTACCCCCAGTAGAATGTTGTCGTGGCACCAGGCCAAGCCAGGCCGCGAAATCCCTACTGCGCTTGAACACTGACAGGGTGGGAGCGAAGGCTTCAATTGCCATCGCGGTGATGGGTCCGAGACCCGGCATTGTCATCATCCGCGATGAGGTATCAGAACGTGCGGCTTCGTGCTTCAGTGTCGCCTCCATCTTGGCGATGCGACTGGATAAATCATTGATCTGCTCAAGGTAGACCCGGGCAGTCTCGGCTATCAAAGGTTCTAAATCAGCTGTTCCCTCGTCAACTACCCGCTGGATCCCTGCGAGATTTGACAGACCCTGAGCTGCGATGAGGCCATGTTCTGCCAAATGGGCCCGTAGCGCATTGATGGTCTGTGTCCTCTGGCGGACAAACAGATCGCGGGTTCGAAAGACCATGGCGCGTGCTTGCTGTCGGGGCGACTTCGGCTCGACGAACCTCATGGTCGGCCGGCTGGCTGCTTCAGCTATCGCCTCCGCGTCAGCCGCATCGTTCTTTTGACGCTTGACGAATGGCTTGACGTAGGCAGGCGGCACCAATCTGACGGTATGTCCCAGAGCACCGATCTCACGTGCCCAGTAGTGGGCCGTGGCGCAGGCCTCCATAGCTACCACGCAGGGCGGCAAATCTGCGAAAAATGCCAGCACCTGACCCCGTGACAGCTTCTTGCGAATAGCAACGCCGCCATCGGTCGTCGCACCATGAACCTGGAAAACCCGCTTTGCCAAATCCAGCCCAACAATGGTAATTTCTGTCATGGATACTTCCTCCCTCTTGTGATGTGACCCACATCACCTTGGCACATTGCGATGCCGTCGGGAGGGGGTATCCACCCCATCAGTTCTGGGTGGA
>NZ_JAAGOV010000011.1:0-1448 GCF_010500785.1 Salipiger sp. PrR003 | reverse complement strand
CAGAAGTGTCTTGGAGCAAACCCTTGACAGCGATCATGAGAACAGGCCGCTGAAATAGTCCCGCCTCGACAGAGGTATGAGAACATGACTCACCGTCGGCACGATAACGGCGGGGGTTATGATGCGCGGGACGGACGAGACGAGCGGGTCGCTGTTCAGCTATGTCGATCTGGAGGCGCGCATCCCCGCGCGGCATCCGTTGCGCAAGATCCGGCAGGTGGTGAACGACGCGCTGGCGAGCCTGGATGGCGAGTTCGAGGCGCTTTACACCGATTTCGGCCGCCCCTCGATTGCGCCGGAGCGGCTGATCCGGGCGAGCCTGATCCAGATCCTATTCTCGATCCGCTCCGAGCGGCAGCTGATGGAACAGATGCAGTATAACCTGTTGTTCCGCTGGTTCGTCGGTCTCGGGATCGACGATGCGGTCTGGGTGCCGACCGTTTTCACCAAGAACCGCGACCGGTTGCTGACAACCGACATGTCGCGCAAGGTGATGGCAGCGATCCTGGCCCATCGCGAGGTGGCGCCGCTCTTGTCGGACGACCACTTTTCGGTCGATGGCACGTTGGTGAAGGCCTGGGCCTCCATGAAGAGCTTCCAGCCGAAGGCGACCGACACGCCGTCTGACGACGATCCGGGCGGCCCGTCCGGTCAAGACAGCCCTACCGAAGACCACCCCGAACCGACACCGTCCGAGACCGACCCGATGTCCCGTCCCACCCGCCAGAACCGTAATGCGGAAGTCGATTTCCGGGGCGAGAAGCGGTCCAATGCCACCCATGCCTCAACCACCGACCCGGATGCCCGGCTCTACAAGAAATCCCCCGGCACCGGCGCGATGCTTTGCTTCATCGGCCATGCGCTGATGGAGAACCGCAACGGCCTGATCGTGCAGGGCGACCTGACGCAGGCCGACGGTCACGCGGAACGGCGCGCCGCACTGGACATGATCCACCGCCACTCCCCCGGATCGACGCGGCAGTTGACGCTGGGCGCCGACAAGGGCTTCGACGCCGCCGAGTTCGTCGCCGACCTGCGGCAAGCCTGCGTCACGCCGCATGTCGCGCAGAAGGCGAGATTTTCAGCGATCGACGGCAGAACCACCCGGCACGAG
Organism: Salipiger sp. PrR003; assembly: GCF_010500785.1. Classification (NCBI taxonomy): domain Bacteria; kingdom Pseudomonadati; phylum Pseudomonadota; class Alphaproteobacteria; order Rhodobacterales; family Roseobacteraceae; genus Salipiger; species Salipiger sp. PrR003. The sequence continues at coordinate 334 of NZ_JAAGOV010000011.1, read as the reverse complement.
GGTTACGCCCTGTCGATCAAGCACCGCAAACGGATCGAAGAGGCTTTCGGCTGGGCCAAAACCGTCGGCGGCATGGCCCAGACCGTCTATCGGGGCATCGAACGGGTGCGTTCCCGCTTCATCCTCACAATGGCCGCCAACAACCTCGCCAGACTGCCCCGCTTGCTGGCTGCGTGACGATGGCAAACCGCGTCAAACAGGCATGCTTTCTGCGCCGAGGCACCCGAAGCTAAACCCGGACAGTTGCGCCGAAAGGAAACCATTCCGCATCGCCGACTATTTCAGCGGCCTGCTCTCATGATCGCTGTCAAGGGTTTGCTCCAAGGTAATTCTT
>NZ_JAAGOV010000010.1:0-202146 GCF_010500785.1 Salipiger sp. PrR003 | reverse complement strand
GTGCGCCTCAGCGCCGCCGGTGAGGGGCCTTTTACGGATACCCCCCGGGGCCTGCAAGCGGATTTTTCCGAAGAGACGGAAGTTTTTGCGAGTGTCCTGAATAACTGAGAAATAACAATAAGATATGTTTCTATTTTTCTGTGCATCCCAACCCAACGGCGCGGCTTCCGCAGGGTCCGCGAAACGCCCCGAAACCCACATCTTGCGACGCCCACAGAGTTATCAACAAGCGTGTCCACACTCAGCCCCGGAGTCGGCCCGAGTCGCCCCCCCGAGTCACTCCCGAGTCACCTCGCACCCGCGGGCACCGATCCTGCACATCCGACGCACAGACCATGCAGCAGCCAAGGCGCATCCCCCGGAAACCAAAAAAGCGGCCGCTTCCGCGGCCGCCTGTGTTCCGTACCTGTAAGGCGAGCGCCGAGCTCAGCGCGCGCTACCCCCCTGCCCTGCCGGCTGCGGCGTTTTCCGCCTCGATCGCGGCAGAGATATCCTCCGCGAGGTTCGACAGGTGCTGGTCCAGCGCCGCGTCGACCGCCCCGGGGTCGCGGGCGCGCAGCCCCTCCATGATCGCGCCGTGGTGCGAGACCACCCGCTCCCGGTTGCGGCGCATGGTGGCCGAGAGGAAGCGCGCACGCCACAGCCGGGCGAGATAGGCGTGGTGGGTCTCGGCCAGCGCCTCGTTGTGGGCTGCCTCGGCGATCAGCCGGTGAAAGGCCATGTCCATCTCGAAGAGATCGAGCGCATCCACATGGTCATAGGCATCGGCGATCTTCTCGTTGAGCTCGGCGAGGCGTGACAGGTCTTCCTCCGTGGCGCGTTCGCAGGCGATCTGCGCCGAGAGCTTCTCCAGCGCCAGCAGCACCACCACCTGGTCATGCACTTCCTTGACCGTGGGGCGGGCGACGATCGGGCTGCGTGAGGGGCGCAGCACCACGAGGCCTTCCTGCGCGAGGATGCGGATGGCCTCACGCATGGGCGTGCGGCTCACCCCCAGTTCGGCGGCATTGTCGCGTTCCTTGATCGCGGTGTCCGGCGGCAGCTTGCCGCGCAGGATATCGCGCCGGAGCTGGTCGGCGATCTGCTCGGCCAAGGAAGTCTCGGCGGTGCTCTCGGACATGGGTGGCCTCTCAGTGTCAGCCCGTACGGCGCGTCGTCAGCCCGTACGGATCTTGTCATGCGCCCCGCGTCGCGGAGCGGTCCGGTCTATAGACCAAGGCCACCCCTGAGGGGAAGGCGGCCGCCTATTTCTCATTTGGTATACCAAAAATTGTTGATTGTCGATCCCACGTTGGGGTAGCCTCGATTCCAGATGGTATACCATCCGGCGCTGTGAGGGAGTGCCGCAACCGGGGGAAAACCCCAAGCTTCTGGGAGGAAGACATGAAAATCAAAACCCTGCTGAAGGCTGCGACCGCGGCCACGGTCCTTGCCGGCCCGGCGCTGGCACAGGACGTGACCCTGCGCATCCAGACGCATTACAACCCCGAGCAGACCTCGGGCAAACTGGCGGCGGAATTCGTCGAGGACGTCGAGACCATGTCCGGCGGTGCCATCGACATCGAGATGTTCTATGCCTCCTCCGTGGTGGCCACGGTGGAAACCTTCGACGCGGCGGCCAACGGCATTCTCGACTGCGACATGACCGGCGGTGCCTACCAGACCGGCAAGAACGCCGGCTTCCAGTTCGTCGGCGACATCATGGGTGGCTATGACACCCCCTACCAGCAGCTGTCGTGGCTCTATTACGGCGGCGGTCTCGAGCAGGCGCAGGAGCTCTACAACGAGTTCGGGATGCAGCTGATCGGCTGGTGGGTCTACGGTCAGGAATCGCTGGTCTCCTCGACCCCGATCGCCGGCCCCGACGACCTGAAGGACTGGAAATTCCGTTCGCCCCCGGGCATGGAAACCGAGATTTTCGCGAACCTCGGCGCCTCGCCGATCGTGATGGACTTCACCGAGGTCTTCACCGCGATGGAAACCGGCATCATCGAAGGCACCGACTACTCGGGACTGGCCAACGACGAATCCATTGGCCTGTTCGATCTTGCCAAGCACGCCTCCTACCCCGGCTTCCACTCGATGCCGTCGGACCACCTTGCCTGCAACAAGACCGTCTGGGACGGCCTGTCGGAGCAGAACCAGCGCATCATCGAGACCGCGATGGAAAAGCTGGCGCTGCGCTCGTCGCTCTACTTCGAGAAGGCCAACAGTGAGGCGGCTGCCCGCCTGACCGAAGCCGGCGTCACCCTGCACGACTGGTCGGCCGAGGATCGCGCCACCTTCCGCAAGGCGGCTCAGTCCGCTTGGGACGTCTGGGCCGAGAAGTCGCCGGAAGCCAAGGCGCTCGTCGAGAGCCACAAGGCCTATCTCGGCCAGCTCGGCCTGCTGTCGTCGGAATAAGGCGCGCCCGCGCCTGACCTGAAAAGGCCATGCGGCGGGCCCAGCTACGGGCCCGCCGTTCCTGTCTCACGAACCCTGTTACTCCTCCGAAAGGGTTACCCAATGTCCCATGAAAGCCTCTGGCTCGGCGCGCTGCGCGGACCGGTCCGCCTGCTGGCGATGGTCAGCACCGGGCTGGCGCTGGCCGTCTTCGCCTGGCTCGTGCTCGGCCAGTTCACCTCGGCAGAACCGATCGGCATGTACGAAATGCTCCGCCCCGAGGGCCGGCCGCTGGTGTCGGTGATGCTCTGGTCGCTCTTCGCCGCCCTGATCTTCAGCTCGCTCTACCTGTCCGACCGGCGCGGCTCGATCGAGATCGCGCCCACCGGGCCGCTCGACATCCTGTCGCTGGTGCTCTCGCGCCTGTCGATGATCGGCATCATCGCGGTGGTGCTGGTGATGTTCTACGAGGTCGTGGCTCGCTACGTCTTCGAAAAGCCCACGCTCTGGGCCAACGAGCTGTCGCTCTGGATCGCGTCCTTCCTGTTCCTGCTCGCCGGTCTCTACGCCATGCAGCAGCGCAGCCACATCCGTATCTACATCATCTACGACATGTTCCCGCGCTGGCTGCAGAAGCTGGCCGACGTGATCTCGGTCTCGCTGATCTGGGTCTTCTTCCTGTGCCTGTTCTGGGGTGGCTACAACGAGGCCATGCAAAAGCTCGGCCGCATGGAGACCTTCGGCACCGCCTGGGATCCGCCCCTGCCGGCAACGCTCAAGATCGGGCTCATCATCATCATCGGCCTCGTGGCCCTGCAGGCGCTGTCCAACCTCATCGCCGACTGGAACAAGGCCCCCGAACACCATTCGCCTGCGGACGAGATCGACGAAGTCGAGATCGAGAATATCCGCCGCACGCTGGAGGACTGACTTACATGGTGGATATCGGCACACTCAGCCTGATCCTGTTGCTGGGCATGTTTGCCCTGCTGGCGATCGGGATGCCGCTGGGCTTCGCCTCCGCCTTCCTGGCGGTCGCGACGCTCGTGATGAAATTCGGCCCCGACCTGCTGTTCGGGCGCTTCGGCATGGGGCCCTTCGCGGTGCTCGGCCAAGCAGTCTACCGCCAGATGGTGAACTACGTTCTCATATCGGTGCCACTGTTCATATTCATGGCCTCGCTACTCGAACGCTCGGGCATCGCGCGGGACATGTACAGCTCGCTCAACGTGTGGCTGTCGCGCACCCGCGGCGGTATCGCCTTCGTGACCTCGATCATGGCCGTCATCATGGCCGCCATGTCGGGGATCATCGGTGGCGAGGTCGTACTTCTGGGCCTCATCGCCCTGCCGCAGATGCTGCGGCTCGGCTACAACCAGAACCTCGCCATCGGCACGATCTGCGCGTCTGGCTCGCTCGGCACGATGATCCCGCCGTCGATCGTGCTGATCTTCTACGGGCTGGTCACCGAGACCTCGATCAAGGCGCTTTTCACCGCATCCTTCCTGCCGGGCTTCATGCTGGCCTCGTTCTTCATGATCTACATCTTCATCCGCACCCGGATGAATCCTGAAGAGGCCCCCCTGCCCCCGGCAGACCCCGACGCCCCGGCGGGCGGCGAGAAGGCCCTCATGTTCCTCGGCTTCCTGTCGCGCTTCGGCATGTGGATCGTGGCCGCGCTCACCCTGCGCGCGCTGTTCTTCACCGTGACCGGCGCCAACACGGTGACCGAGGGCGTGGACCCGATCCCGCTCGGCATGGTGTCGGACATCCCGTGGCTGGTCGGCGCGCTGGTGGTCTTCGCCATCGTGGTCTTCTTCATCGTCGGCCGCGAGCGCACCGCCATCGGCTGGCAGATGGGCAAGGGGCTGATTGCCCCCACCGTGGTGATCGGCGTCGTTCTCGGCTCGATCTACGGCGGCATCACCGGCATCACCGAGGCCGCGGGCATGGGCGTGGTGGCGGTCTTCGTCATCGGCCTCATTCGCCGCGAGATGAACTTCGAGGTGGTGTGGGATGCGGTCATGCGCACGCTCAAGTCGACCGGCACGATCATCTGGGTGACCATCGGCGCGGCAGCCCTCGCGGCGGCCTATACGCTGGCGGGCGGCCCGACCTATGTGGCCAACATGATCGTCGGCTCGGACCTGCCCACCATGGGCATCATCCTGGTGATGATGTTCATCTTCCTCATCATGGGGATGTTCATGGACTGGGTCGGCATCGTGCTGCTGATCATGCCGGTGTTCCTGCCCATCGTGATGCGCCTGCCCGCCGAAGAGATCGGCTGGCTCGGCCATGTCGACAGCAGCTATGTCGGCATCTGGTTCGGCGTGGTCTTCTGCATGAACATGCAGGTCAGCTTCCTGTCGCCGCCCTTCGGCCCCGCGGCCTTCTACCTGAAGTCCGTCGCCCCGGCGCATATCTCGCTGACCGACATCTTCCGCGGTTTCCTGCCCTTCATCGGTCTGCAGCTGCTGGCGCTGCTGGTGCTGCTGGCTTGGCCGCCGATCGTCACGCTGTTCCTGTAGCGTGATCCCGAGGGGGCGGCCCGCGCCGCCCCCTCGCCTTGACCCTCCCACGCGGAGGGCAGAGAGTTTCCCCACCGATCCCCGCCCGAGCGACGCTGGCCCTCTGCGCGCCGCGCCTCTGCCGGAGACCTCACCAGCCGCTCCATGGAGCTACAACCAATATGAAAACCGTCCGCCTCTCCGAACATGACAACGTCGTCACCGCAGTCGTCCCGCTGGAAGTGGGCGACGAGGGCGCAACCACGCTGATCCCGCGCGGCCACAAGATGGCGATCGGCGACATCCCCAAGGGCGCGGCCGTGCGCAAATACGCCCAGATCATCGGCTATGCCGCCGAGGACATCCCGGCAGGCGCGCATATCCACACCCACAACCTCGAGTTCCGCAACGTCGAGGCCGACTACGAGTTCGGCACCAACCTGCGCCCCGTGCCGCCTGCCGAGACGCAGGACAGCTTCATGGGCTACCGCCGCGCCACCGGCCGCGTCGGCACCCGCAACTACCTCGCGATCCTCACCTCGGTGAACTGCTCGGCCACCGCCGCGCGGATGATTGCCCAGCATTTCACCCCCGAGAAGCTCGCCGCCTATCCCAACGTCGACGGCGTTGTCGCCTTCGTGCATGGCACCGGCTGCGCCATGGGTGGCGACGGCACCGGCTTTGAATTCCTGCAGCGGGTGCTCTGGGGCTATGCGCGCAACCCCAATGTCGGCGGCGTGCTGATGGCGGGCCTTGGATGCGAGGTCATGCAGATCGACTGGCTCGTGCAAGCCTACGGGCTCGAGCCCGGTCCGCTGTTCCAGAAGATGAACATCCAGGACGAGGGCGGGCTGCGCAAGACCGTCGAGCATGGCATCGCGCAGGTGGAGAAGATGCTGCCCGAGGTCAACAAGGCCACCCGCACCCCCTGCCCCGTCTCCGAACTGATGGTCGCCCTGCAATGCGGCGGCTCGGACGCCTGGTCCGGCATCACCGCCAACCCGGCCGTCGGCTACGCCTGCGACCTTCTGGTCGCGCAGGGCGGCACCGGCGTGCTTGCCGAGACCCCCGAGATCTACGGCGCCGAGCACCTACTGACCGCCCGCGCCGCCACCCCCGAGGTGGGCCACAAGCTGATCGACCTGATCCACTGGTGGGAGGACTACACCGCGCGCAACCACGGCTCGATGGACAACAACCCCTCGCCCGGCAACAAGAAGGGCGGCCTGACGACAATCCTCGAGAAGTCCCTCGGCGCAGCGGCCAAGGGCGGCACCACGCCGCTGAACGGCGTCTACAAATATGCCGAGCAGGTCACCGCGAAGGGCTTCACCTTCATGGACAGCCCCGGCTACGACCCGGCGTCGGTCACCGGCCAGATCGCCTCGGGCTGCAACCTCGTGTGCTTCACCACCGGGCGCGGCTCGGCCTTCGGCGCAAAGCCCTCGCCCTCGATGAAGGTCGCCTCGAACAACGAGCTCTTCCAGCGCCAGACCGAGGACATGGACGTCAACGCCGGGCGCATCCTCACCGAGGGCGCGACGATCGAGGAAGTGGGCCGCGAAATCTACGAGATGTGGCTCCGAATGGCCTCTGGCGAGCAGAGCAAATCCGAGGCGCTGGGGCTGGGCGACTACGAGTTTGTCCCCTGGCAGGTCGGCGCGGTGATGTGATCCCTCGGCGCGCCCGCCCAGGCCCGGAAGAGCACGGCGTGAGCCATTGCTCTCCCCGGCGCGCGCCCCTCAGCCACGCATGGGGGCGCCCGCCGGGCGTGCGATCCCGCAGGCCCGGCTGTGCACACAAATCGGCGGCCGCTGCCTTGCGCTTCGGCACGCCCGCGCACAGGGTGCCGCGAATGACCTCCCCCACTGCACGCATCTGAAAGGCCCCGCTCATGTCCCTCTTTCCGGCGCGGACGCGCTGAGCCATGGCGATTGCCCCCCGCGAAGACCGGACGGGTTTCGGCCTGATGCTGATGGCGCTGGCCGTCATCGGGTTCACCTGCATCGACACATCGGCGAAATGGTTGCTGCAGCACGGCATCCCGGCGCTGCAGGTGGTCTGGTGCCGCTATGCCGGGCACCTGGTGCTGGTGCTGATGACCTTCCTGCCGCGCGAGGGGACCGCGCTGCTGCGCACCGCGCACCCCTGGAAGCAGACCTTCCGCGCCGCCGGTCTCTTCGGCAGCACGATGCTCAACTTCCTTGCACTTGCCTACCTGCCGATCACCGTGACCACGACGATCATGTTCGCCGGGCCGATCGTGGTCACCCTGCTGGCGATCCCCCTGCTGGGCGAAAAGGTCGGCCCGCATCGGATCGGCGCCGTCTGCGTGGGTTTCCTGGGGGTGCTGGTGGTGATGCAGCCCTGGGGGGCGGACTTCCACCCCGCCATGCTGCTGTCGATGGGCGCGCTGTGCTGCGCGGCGGTCTATTTCATCCTCACCCGGCAGCTCGCCGGCGTCGAAAGCAACGCCACCTCGCAGGTCTGGGGCGGCGCGCTGCCGACGCTGCTGCTGGCGCCCGTCGTGCTGCCGGACTGGCAGGCGCCCGAGAGCGCCGGCACCGGCGCGATGCTGGCGGTGATCGGCGTCTTCGGGGCGGTGGCGCACCTGCTGGCCACCGCGGCGCACCGCTATGCGGGTGCCTCGGTGCTGGCGCCCATGGTCTACCTGCAGCTGATGAGTGCGGCAGCGGCGGGGTTGCTGGTCTTCGGCACCTGGCCGACGGTCTGGACGCTGGTCGGCGCGATGATCATCATCGGCGCGGGGCTTTATATCTGGCACCGCGAACGCCAGCGCGGCGTGCCGCATTCGAAAATCCCGCCGCGGCTCTGAGCGCGGCGCAACGGGAGGCGCGGCTCCCGACTATCTGGCGCTCCTCAGGACAATTCTGCCTGAAGAAATGCCCGCCGATGCGGCTCAGACTCCGTAGTAGCCGCGGTACCACTCGACGAAGCGGCGCACGCCTTCGCCAACCGGCGTGTACTGCGACTCGCCCGCGAGCCGCGCCAGAAGCGTGGTTCCCGCCCAGGTCGCCGGCACGTCGCCGGGCTGCATCGGCAAGAGGTTGCGCTTGGCCGGAAGGCCGGTGGCCGCCTCGATCGCCTCGATGAACTCGCCGAGCTTCACCGGGCTGCCGTTGCCGATGTTCACCACCCGCCAGGGCGCGACCGGCGAGAGGCTGTCCTCCGGTCCGGCGGGCGCGCCGCGCTGCGGGGCAACCGGGGCGAGCCGGTGCAGTGCCGCGACCAGGTCGTCGACGAAGGTGAAGTCGCGCATCATGTCGCCGTGGTTGTAGACGTCGATCGGCGCGCGTTCGAGGATGGCCTTGGTGAACTTGAAAAGCGCCATGTCCGGCCGGCCCCAGGGGCCGTAGACGGTGAAGAAGCGGAACATGGTGGTCGGCAGATCGTAAAGATGCGCATAGCTGTGCGCCATGCTCTCCGTCGCCTTCTTCGTCGCCGCGTAGAAGGACATCTGGTGGTCGGTCTTCATCGTCTCGAGATAGGGCATCTCCGTGTTCGACCCGTAGGCCGAGGAGGTCGAGGCGATCAGCATGTGCCTCGGCGGATAGGCCCGCGCCGCCTCGAGCAGCTCGAAGGTGCCGGTGATGTTGCTGTCGAGATACTCGCGCGGCTTCTCGATCGAATGGCGCACCCCGGCCTGCGCCGCGAGGTGGTAGACGTAGTCGAAACGGTGATTTTCGAAGAGGCCCAGCAGCAGCCCGCCGGTTTCGACCCGCCCCTCCACAAAACTGAAACCCTCGCCCTCGAGCAACGCCACCCGCGCCCGTTTCAGCGCCGTGTCGTAGTAATCCGTCACGGCGTCGAGGCCGACGACCTCGTGGCCCTCGGCAAGCAGGCGTTTGCAAAGATGGAAACCGATGAAACCGGCTGCGCCGGTCACGAGCGTCTTGGGCATCAGGGGCCGCCTCATTCTGTCGTCGCGCCCCCGATAGGCCAGACCCCGCCGATTGTAAATCGCCGGGGTCCGCCGCGGCGCTCAGCCGCGGCCGATATAGGGCATTCCGGGCGCCATGACGGTGACGAACTGCACATTCGCCTCAAGCGGAAGCGTCGCCATGTGAAGGACCGTGCTGGCCACATGCGCCGCGTCCATCACCGGCTCCACGGCGATCGATCCGTCGGCCTGCGGCACGCCCTGGGTCATCGCCTGCGCCATGTCGGTCAACGCGTTGCCGATGTCGATCTGGCCGCAGGCGATGTTGAAGGCGCGCCCGTCCAGCGACAGCGACCGGGTGAGCCCCGTCACCGCGTGCTTGGAGGTCGTGTAGGGCGCCGAACCCCAGCGCGGCACATGCGCCGAGACCGAACCGTTGTTGATGATCCGGCCACCCTGCGGGTCCTGGCGGCGCATCCGGCCAAAGGCGGCACGGGCGCAGAGGAACATGCCCGTTATGTTGATCGAGCTGAGCTTGATCCACTCCTCGGCCGGGATCTCGTCGATCATCGCGCCCTTGAGGCCGACACCGGCGTTGTTGAAGAGCGCGTCGATCCGGCCCCACTCGGCCATCGCCTTGTCGAAACCGGCCTCGACAGCCTCGGGATCGGCGACGTCGAAGGGCAGGACCAGCGCATTGGGGTTGCCCCCCGCGGTCTCTTCCAGCGGCGCCTCGCGGCGGCCGACAAGCCCGACCTTCCAGCCCGCGTCTAGAAAGGCCTTCGCGGTCAGCCGGCCGATGCCGCTGCCCGCACCGGTGATGATGATGCTCTGCATGAAACTCCTCCCGGGAGATTTGCCAAGGAAACGGCGCGGGCGTGTGTCACGCCCGCGCCGGAACTCTGTGTCGTCAGTGGTTGTCGCGGGGCAGGCTGCGGGCGACCTTCTGGTAGGCCGTCGCCAGCTCGAGGCAGCCGCCGTCGGAAAGCTGGCCCACGTTCTTGCGGTAGATCTCCTGCCAGGGCGTCTGGTTGACGATCTCCGGCGGGGTCCAGTCGGCCTTGCGCTTCTCCCACTCGGCGTCCTCGACCAGCGCGTTCATCGTGCTGGCGTTGAGATCAAGACGGACCATGTCGCCGGTCTGCAGGTAGGCGAGCCCGCCGCCAACCACCGCCTCGGGCGAGGCGTTGAGGATCGAGGGGCTCTCCGAGGTGCCCGACTGGCGCCCGTCGCCGACCGTCGGCATGTGGTTGATGCCCTGCCGGATCAGCGCATCCGGCGGCTGCATGTTCACCACCTCGGCCGAGCCGGGATAGCCGACGCAGCCAACGTTGCGGATGAAGAGGATGCAATGCTCGTCGATCTTCAGATCGGGATCGTTGATCCGGTCGTGGTAATCCTCCGGCCCCTCGAAGACGATGGCGCGGGCCTCGAGGATGCCCTCCTTGCCCGGCTCCGACAGGAAGCGCTTCTGGAAGTCGGCGGAGATCACCGAAGTCTTCATCAGCGCCGAATCGAAGAGGTTGCCCGAGAGCACCTTGAAGCCGGCATTGGCCCGCATCGGCGCGTCGTAGGTCTTGATCACGTCGGTGTCCTGGCTGCCCAGTCCGGTGACGTTCTCACCCATGGTTTTGCCGGTGGCGGTCATCGCGCCCTCGTGGATGCGCCCTGCCTTGCGCAGCTCTTCCATCACCGCGGGCACGCCGCCGGCACGGAAGAAGCTCTCGCCGAGATATTCACCGGCCGGCTGCATGTTGACCAGCAGCGGCACGTCGAAGCCGATGGTCTCCCAGTCCTTGACGTTCAGATCGACCCCGGCGTGACGGGCGACGGCCTGCAGGTGCGGCGGGGCGTTGGTCGAGCCGCCGATGGCGCCGTTGACGACGATCGCGTTCTCGAAGGCCTCGCGGGTCAGGATGTCGGAGGGTTTGAGATCCTCGTAGACCATTTCCACGATGCGCTTGCCGGTCTGGTAGGCCATCGCCATGCGCTCGCGGAACGGCGCGGGAATGGCCGAGTTGCCGGTGAGCGACATGCCGAGCGCCTCGGCCATGGCGTTCATCGTCGAGGCGGTGCCCATGGTGTTGCAATGCCCCAGCGAAGGCGCCGAGGAGCAGACCCGCGACATGAACTCTTCGTAGTCGATCTTGCCCTCGGACAGCAGCCGGCGCGATTCCCAGACGATAGTGCCGGAGCCGGCGCGCTTGCCCTTCCACCAGCCGTCGAGCATCGGGCCGCCGTTAAGGGCAATCGCCGGGATGTCGACCGTCGCCGCGCCCATCAGCATGGCGGGGGTGGTCTTGTCGCAGCCGGTGGTCAGCACCACGCCGTCGATCGGGTAGCCGTGCAGCACCTCGACGAGGCCGAGATACGACAGGTTCCGGTCGAGCGCCGCGGTGGGCCGCTTGCCGGTCTCCTGGATCGGGTGGACAGGGAATTCCATTGGAATACCGCCCGCCTCGCGGATGCCCGCCTTGATCCGGTCCATCAGGAAGACGTGGATCTTGTTGCAGGGCGCGATGTCCGAGCCGCTGTTGGCGATGCCGATGACCGGCTTCTCGCCCTGCAGTTCTTCGCGGGTGTATTCCTGGTTCTGATAGCGCTCGACATAGAGCGCGGTCATGCCGGGATTGTTGGGGTTGTCGAACCACTCCTGCGAGCGGAATCGTTTGTTGGCGCGTGTGTCGGACACGGGTAGCTTCCTCTCCTTGACGCGCCTCCCCGCGCGCCTTGCCTAGGCGCGCCGCGTGACGCGCTCGTTCTTGCAGCAGCTTCCCAATTTGGTATACCAAATGCAAGAGCAATCATGGGAGGAGCGGTTGCCAATGCGTGCCGAGCCGCCGAGCAACGGAACATTACCCTTTATTCGCAGCACATTAAGGCGCGCAAAGACGTGCCGAACGAGCCGCACCGCATGACCCGCGCCGCCTTTTGGCAGGGCTATCGCGACTGCGCGCCCTTCGTCACCGTGGTCGTTCCCTTTTCGCTGCTCTTCGGAGTCGTCGCCCGCGACGCCGGGCTCGACATCCTGCAGGTCATGACCATGTCGGTACTGGTGATCGCCGGCGCCTCGCAGTTCACCGCTCTGGCGCTGCTGCAAGAGCATGCGCCGGTCTTCGTCGCGCTCACCGCCGCCTTGGCCGTCAACCTGCGCATGGCGCTCTACTCGGCGGCGCTGGTGCCGCACGTGGGCCACGCGCCGCTCGGGGTGCGGGCGTTGATGGCCTATCTGATGGTCGACCAGGCCTATGCCGTGGCGGTGAAAACCTACGAGGAAAAGCCTGGCATGAGCCGCGAGGAGCGGGTCGCCTACTACTTCGGCGTGATGGCCCTGATTTGCCCCTTCTGGTACGGTTGCACGCTGCTCGGCGCAGTGATCGGCACAGCGATTCCGGCTTCGCTGCACCTCGATTTCGCCGCTCCCGTCTGCTTCATCGCCATCACAGCGCCGCTGCTGCGGACGCTGCCGCACATGCTGGCCGCCGCGGTCTCGGTGGTCTGCGCGATTCTCTTTGCGGGCTTTCCGGCCGGGCTCGGGCTGATCGCGGCGGCGCTGGTGGCGATGCTGGTTGGCGCGCAAACAGAGCTGGCGCTGCGCCGCAGGGCCGCGCGGCGCGCCTCGGGAGGACGGGCATGATCGACGATGCAACCTTCTGGACGCTGACCATCCTGCTTGGCATCGGCACGTTCCTGATCCGCTTTTCCTTCCTCGGCTTCTTCGGACGCCGGCAGTTGCCGGACTGGTTCGTGCTGCACCTCAAGTACGTCGGCGTCGGGGTGCTGCCCGCCATGGTGACACCCCTGGTGCTCTGGCCTCAAGCCTCGGGCGGCGAGACCGAGCCGGCGCGGATCATCGCCGCGCTGGTCACCTTCCTCGTGGCGCTGCGCCTGTCGGTGACCGGCGCGCTGGTGGCCGGGATGGGCACGCTCTACCTGATGCAGGCGCTGCTTTGATCTGAACCCCGTGCGAAGACCTGCGGCGCAAAAGAGAGAGGGCCGGTCCCCTCCTCCGAGACCGACCCTCTGCGAAACACCACCGGCTGCGAGGGCGGCGGGCTTCGCGCTTTGCCGGGCGGAGACGATACGCGCCCCGGCAATATATCCTGACCTGCACCTGCTCAGGAATGACGCGCCGCGGTGATCCTGCCCGATTCACGAGCAGCCAGACCGGCACGCTCACGAAACTGCGATTCTCCGATACGGCTTCGCGTCTTCATGGTATCGATACCACCGGGTATGAGAGGCCGTCAACAGGGGCAGGCAGGCAGATCATGGCAGACGGCAGGAAATGGGTGAACATGGGCGACGTGGCCGCCCGCGCCGGAGTCGGCAAGATCACCGTGAGCCGCGCCCTGCGCACCCCTTCCAAGGTCAGCCCCGCCACGCTGCGCAAGGTGCAGGCGGCGGTCGACGAGCTTGGCTACGTGCTCGACGAGACGGCGGGCGCGCTCAGCTCGCAGCGCTCGCGGGTGGTGGGGGCGCTGGTCTCGACGCTGGAAGAGGCCGTGTTTGCCGCAACCGTGCGCGGCCTCACCGAGGGGCTGGCGAAGGGCGGGCTGCAGCTGATGCTCTCCACCACGCAATACGACCCCGAGGCCGAGGCGGCGCTGCTGCCGACGATGATGGGCCGACGCCCCGAGGCGCTGGTGCTCACCTCGGACGATCACACCGAGCCAGCGCATCGGATGCTGTCCCGGTCCGGCCTGCCGGTGCTCGAGCTCTGGGAATTGCCGAAGCAGCCGGTGCATGCGGCGGTGGGCTTTTCCAATCGCGCCGCCGGGGCCGCGCTGACCCGCCACATGGTCGAGACCGGGCGGCACCGCGTCGCCTTCCTCGGGCTGGACCGGCAGCACGACCGACGCGCCCGGCTGCGCATGGAGGGCTACCGCGACTGCGCCGGGCACCTGGCCGGAGAGCGCGTGGTCGCGGTGAAGGCCCGGCCCGGGGCTGTGGGCCCGGACTACGGCGCCGAGGGCCTGGCCGAGGTCCTGCGCCGCTGGCCCGACACCGAGGCGGTGGTCTGTGTCAGCGACATGGTGGCCATGGGCGCGCTCTGCGAGGCGCGGCGGCGCGGGCTCGACGTGCCCGGGCGGCTGGCGATCTCGGGCTTCGGTGATTTCGACATGGCGCAGGACTCGGCGCTGGCGCTGACCACGATCCACATCGACGGCGCCGCCATTGGCCGCCGTGCCGCCGAGCTGATCCTCGCCGGGGACATTCCCCGTGGCCTGCGCGAGGACATGGGGTTCAGCCTGGTCCGCCGCGCCACGACCTGACGCGGCAGACCGGTGGCGGGCTCTAGGCCTCGCCCTTCTTCACCTCCTCGGCCAGATCGATCCCGCCCATCTCGGCGATGCGGTCCGACAGGCTCGGCACGTAGTCCGCGCCATGCCCCGTCGCCTCGGCGGTGGCGAAATAGTGCCGCGTCGCGCTCGAGATCAGCGCAGGGGCGCCCACCTTGGCGGCCATGGCGCCCGCATAGCGCACGTCCTTGCCGCCGTTGAAGATGCTGAACTTATGCGCCTCCATGTCCCGGTCCACCGCATAGCGCATGAAGGTGTCGAAGAAGCCGTTGCCGAGCCGGCTCGAGCCGATCACCTGCCGCACGGTCTGCGGCGAGATGCCGGACTTGGCTGCCAGCACCGTCGCCTCGGCATAAAGCGCGGCATAGCTCATCGAGATGAGGTTCATCACCAGCTTCATCTTGTGGCCCGCCCCGACCCCGCCGACGCGGTTGATGTTGCCCGCCCAGCACTGGATCACCGGCTCCACCTTGGCGAAGCTCTCGTCATCGGCGCCGACCATGGCATCGAGCTGGCCCTCCTCGGCCTCCTTCGGCGTGCGCCCGAGCGGCGCGTCGACCATCGCCCCGCCCTTTTCGGCCAGCTCGGCGGCCAGCGCCTCGGTCGAGGCGGGATCGGCGGTAGAGCAGTCGACCACGATCAACCCCGGCCGCGCGCCGGCAAGGATGCCGTCCTCGCCGCGCATCACCGCCTCGACCTGCGGCGAGTTCGACAAACACAGGTGGATGATGTCGCAAGCCTCGGCCATGGCCTTGGGCGAGGCCGCCTCCTGCGCCCCCTGCCCCACCAGGTCCTCGACCGGCGCGCGGTCGCGGTTGCCCTTCACCCAGAGCGGGTAGCCGCCCTTGAGGATGTTCTTGGCCATGCCATGGCCCATGAGGCCCACGCCAATGAAGCCCACTACGGGTTTGTCACTCATGTTCTCTCCTCCCTAGGATGTCTTACAACGAGGCGGTGATGCCGCCGTCGACGAAGAGCGTGTGGCCGTTCACGAAGCTGGACGCCGGCGCGCAGAGGAAGACGCAGGCGCCGACCAGCTCGTCGACCTCGCCCCAGCGGCCTGCCGGGGTGCGCTTTTCCAGCCAGGAACTGAACTCGGGATCGGCAACCAGCGCGGCGTTGAGTGGCGTCTTGAAATAGCCCGGCGCGATGGCGTTGCAGTTGAGCCCGTGTTTCGCCCAGTCCGTCGCCATGCCCTTGGTCAGGTTGGTGATCGCCCCCTTCGAGGCGGTGTAGGGCGCGATGCCCGGTCGCGCCAGCGCGCTCTGTACCGAGGCGATGTTGACGATCCGCCCTTGCCCGCGCCCGATCATGTGCCGCGCGCAGGCCTGCCCGACGTAGAAGGCCGAGTAGACATTGGTGCGCATCAGCCGGTCAAAGGCCTCGGGCTCGAATTCCTCCAGCGGGCCTCGGTGCTGCATCCCGGCGTTGTTGATCAGGATGTCGATGGGGCCGTGCTCGGCCTCGTAGCCGTCGATGGCGGCGCGAACGCTGTCATGGTCGGTGACGTCGAAGCCGAGCGCATCGGCCTCCAGCCCCTCGGATCGCAGCGTCGCGACGGCCTCTTCCAGCCGCTGCGGATTGCGCCCGTTCAGTAGCACCTTGGCGCCGGCCTGCGCGAGACCGCGCGCCAGCGCGTGGCCGATACCCATGGTCGAGCCGGTCACCAGCGCGGTGCGGCCCGTCAGATCAAACAGGGACATGATGGCTCCTCTTCCCATGCGCCCACCGCGCGGCCTGGTCCTGCGGAGAACCGCAACAACCATTGACAAAACGGGGCGGGACCGTATTCAGGAAAATGGTATACCAAATGACCCCGGATGCAAGCGGGCGCGGTGCGAAACCGCAAACCCGGCGAGAGGCACGGCGAGGAGGACGAGACGAGGTGAGCAGACCCGGCGCAGCCCTGTTGGACCGAAAGCGCGGCCCATGCTGAGCTTTGCCGCCGCCGTGTTCCTGCTGTTCATCACCCCCGGACCGGGAGTGCTGTCGATCGCCGGGGTCGGCTCGGCCTACGGCTGGCGGGATGGTCTGCGCTACGGCACGGGGCTCTTCATCGGCACCAACCTCGTGATGACCCTCGTGCTCACCGGCTTCGCGGCGATCATCCTGTCGGCCCCCGCCGTGCGGGTGGTGCTGATGGCGTTGTCGGTGTGCTACCTGCTCTATCTTGCCGCACGCATCGCGCTCGCGGGCAGCCGCATCGCCTTCATCGAGGCCAAGTCCGCGCCGGGCATCCGCGCCGGTCTGCTACTGCAGGCGATCAACCCCAAGGCCTATGCGGTCAACACCGCCATGTTCACCGGGTTTTCCTTTGCGCCCGAGAGCCTCGGCTTCGAGACCGCCGCCAAGATCCTCATCATGAACGCGATCTGGATCCCGGTGCACCTCGGCTGGCTCAAGGCAGGGGTGACCCTGCACCGGCTCAACCTCAGCTACCGCACCCAGCGGTGGATCAATTACGGCATGGCGCTCGCCATGCTGGGCGTCGTCGCGCTGGCCCTCGTGTCGGCCTTCGGCGCGACCTGACACAGACACACAGACTTTTCGGGAGGACCTGACCCATGACGAAATACACCGGATGCTGGCCCGTGGTGCCGACGCCGTTCCACGAGGACGGCACGCTCGATCTCGAGGGCATGAAGCGCGTTCTCGACTGCACCATCGACATGGGTGTCGACGGCATCTGCATCCTCGCCAACTTCTCGGAACAGTTCCTGATCTCGGACGAGGAGCGCGCCATCCTCACCAAGCTCTGCCTCGAGCATGTGGCGGGCCGGGTGCCGGTGATCGTGACGATCTCGCACTACGCGACGCCGATCGTCGTGGAGCGGGCACAATACGCCAAGGACCTTGGCGCCGACATCGTGATGATGATGCCGCCCTACCACGGCGCGCTGCTGAAGGGCACCGCCGAGCAGACCTTCGAGCAGTTCCGTCAGGTGGGCGAGGTCGGCATTCCGATCATGCTGCAGGATGCGCCGCTCTCGGGTGTCGACCTGCCTGTGCCGCTGCTGGTCAAGATGGCCAACGAGATCGAGATGCTGAAGCTCTTCAAGATCGAGTGCCCGCAGGCCGCCGCCAAGCTGCGCAGCCTGATCGCCGAGGGCGGCGCGGCCATCGAGGCGCCTTTCGACGGTGAAGAGGCAATCACCCTGCTCGCGGACCTCGACGCCGGCGCCACGGGCTGCATGACCTCGGCGATGATCCCCGACCAGATCCGACCGGTCGTGGTGGATTTCCTTGCCGGCAATCGGCAGGCGGCCTTCGACGGCTACGCCCGCATCCTGCCGGCGGTGAACCACGAGAACCGGCAATGCGGCTTCCGCTCGGCCAAACACGCGATGCAGGTGGGCGGCGTGATCAAGTCCGCCTTCTGCCGGCACCCGATTGCCCCCTTGCATCCGGACACCGCTTCGATGTTGATCGAGCTGATCAAGCCGCTCGATCCGCTCGTGCTGAACTGGGGTAAGTAACCCCCCTCCCCGGCTCCCTCACGCCAAACGGCACAATGGGAGCCGGGCGAGCACCGGCCCGTGGGATGGCGCCGTGACGATAGAGGTCAGCACTTTATCCCGGCCGAGTCCGGGCGATCTCAGTCCGTTGCACGAGGATGACAGAGCGCCAGCCCGCCCGGACAGGGTCGTGCATCGGGCTCAGACCGACGGCGCCATGATGAACGACCGCTTGCCCGGCGGCTTTCGGCCTTGCTCCGAGCGCACCCGCGCCCGGCACCCAAACTTGGAGACCCAGGAAATGACCCTCTTCGCGCCCCTCGAACAGCTCCTCGGCGAGCGCCTGTCGACCAGCGACGCTATCCGCGAGCAGAACGCGCGCAACGAGGCGCATTTCCCCCTCGCCATGCCCGATGCCGTGGCCTTCCCCGAGACCACCGAGGAAGTCGCCGCCATCGTCCGCTTCTGCGCCGAAACCGGCACGCCGATCACCCCCTTCGGCACCGGCACCTCGCTCGAGGGCCAGCACCTTGCGGTGAAGGGCGGCATCAGCCTCGACTTCTCGCGCATGAAGAAGGTGCTGGAGATCAATGCCGAGGATCTGAACGTGGTGGTCCAGCCCGGCGTCACCCGCACCGAGCTGAACGAGGAGCTGCGCGCCACCGGTCTCTTCTTCCCGATCGATCCCGGCGCCGACGCCTCGCTCGGCGGCATGGCGGCGACCCGTGCGTCGGGCACCACGGCGGTGCGCTACGGCACGCTGCGCGAGAACGTGCTGGCGCTCGAGGCGGTGATGTCCGACGGCAGCATCATCCGCACCGGCACCAAGGCCCGCAAGAGCTCGGCCGGCTATGACCTGACGCACCTGCTGGTGGGCAGCGAGGGCACGCTCGGCATCATCACCGAGCTGACGCTCAAGCTGCACGGGTTGCCCGAGGGCATCGCCTCGGCCACCTGCCGCTTTCCCTCGGTCGAGGAGGCGGTGAACTGCGTGATCCTGACCATTCAGTCCGGCCTGCCGATGGCGCGGATCGAGCTGGTGGACGAGATGATGGTGCGCGGCTTCAACATCCACGCCGGATCGGACCTTCCGGAGCAGCCACATCTCTTCGTCGAGTTCCACGGCAGCCCCTCGGGCGTCGCCGAGCAGGCGCAGAGCTTCCGCGAGATCGCCGAGGATTTCGGCATGGAGGCCTGGGCCGAGGCCAATACCACCGAGGCCCGCAACGCGCTGTGGAAAATGCGTCACGGCGCGCATTTCGCCTCTGCCGCGCTGCGCCCCGGCGCTCAGTACGGCACGCTCGCGACCGATGTCTGCGTGCCGATCTCGCAACTGGCCGAGGCGGTGCTGCAGGCGCAGGCCGATGCCCGCGCGGCAGGTCTGGTCAGCACGATCGTCGGCCATGTCGGCGACGGCAACTTCCACTGTGCCGCGCGCTTCGACCCCAAGGACCCCGCCGAGGTCGAGGCCGTCCACGCCTTTGCCGGCAAGCTCAACGACACCGCGCTTCGGCTCGGCGGCACGGTGACCGGCGAGCACGGCATCGGCATCGGCAAGCAGAAATACATGAAGGCCGAGCACGGCCCGGCGCTGGACTGGATGCGGCGGATCAAGACCGCCTTCGATCCGCAGGGCATCCTGAACCCGGGCAAGCTGCTGCCGCCCGCGGACTGATCGTCCGCGCCCGAGCACCCATGAGAAAAGACTGAAGACGGAGGAGACCCCCATGCTGCCACAGAGCAACCCCACCCCCGATGCCCTTCTGGTTGGCCGCGTCTGGCGCCCCGGCGTCGGCCCCGCGCTGGTCGCCCTGCGCGGCGAGGTGCTGGTGGACATCACCAGCAAGACCGTTCCCACCATGCGCGACCTGCTGGAGAGCGAGAACCCCGCCGCCACCCTGCGCGCCGCCACCGGCGAAGAGATCGGCACGCTGGCCGACCTCGTGACGGGCTCGACCGAGGGCGCGGGCGATGAAGTGCTGCACCTGCTCGCCCCCTGCGATCTGCAGGCGGTGAAAGCCTCGGGCGTGACCTTCGCGCAGTCGATGGTCGAGCGGGTGATCGAGGAACAGGCCGCGGGCGATCCCGACGCCGCGGAGGCGATCCGCGCCAAGGTCAAATCCATCATCGGCGACTCGCTCTCGGGCATTGAGCCCGGCTCGGAGAAGGCGATGGAGGTGAAGCGCGTGCTGCAGCAGGAAGGCATGTGGTCGCAATACCTCGAGGTCGGCATCGGTCCGGACGCCGAGGTCTTCACCAAGTCGCAGCCCATGGCGGCGGTCGGCTGGGGCGCGACGGTGGGCCTGCATCCGATCAGCAAGTGGAACAACCCCGAGCCCGAGATCGTGCTGGCGATCAACTCGCGCGGCGACATCCTCGGCGCGACGCTGGGCAATGATGTCAACCTGCGCGACGTCGAAGGCCGCTCGGCGCTGCTGCTCGGCAAGGCCAAGGACAACAACGCCTCCTGCGCCATCGGCCCGTTCATCCGCCTCTTCGACGAGAGCTACACGCTCGACGACGTGCGCAAGGCGGAACTGACGATGACGGTCAAGGGCGAGGACGGATTCGTCCTCAATGGCGCGTCGTCGATGAGCCAGATCAGCCGCGATCCGGCCTCCATCGTGGCACAGACCATCGGGCGGCATCACCAGTACCCGGACGGCTTCCTGTTGTTCCTCGGCACGCTCTTTGCCCCCACCGAGGACCGCGACGCACCCGGTCAGGGGTTTACACATCACGTCGGAGACGTTGTAAGCATCTCCGAACCCGCGCTCGGCGCGCTGCAGAACACAGTCCGGCTCTCCACCGAGGCCCCGGAATGGACCTTCGGCACCGGGGCGCTGATGCGTAACCTTGCCCGGAGAAATCTTCTGTGACCGCTTTCCTCGCCCTCGGAGAATGCATGGTGGAACTGTCGCAGGCCGGAGACGGCCTCTACAAGCGCGGCTTTGCCGGCGACACGTTCAACACCGCATGGTATGCCCGCCGCCTGCTCCCGGAGGAGTGGACGGTGAGCTACGGCACCTGCGTGGGCGAGGATGCGGTGAGCAGCGAGATGCTCCAGTTCATCTCGGGCGAAGGCGTGGATGTCTCGACCATCCGGCGCATTCCCGACCGCACCGTCGGGCTCTACATGATCTCGCTCGAGAACGGCGAGCGCAGCTTTTCCTACTGGCGCGGTCAGTCGGCGGCAAAGCTGATGGCCGATGACCTCGGCTGGCTCGACGGCATCCTCAAGGGTCGCGACATGATCCACTTCTCGGGCATCACGCTGGCGATCCTGCCGCCGAAGCAGCGCGAGGCCTTCTGCGGCGCGCTGGCGCGCGCGCGCTCAAAGGGGGCGATCGTGTCGTTCGACACCAACCTGCGGCCGCGGCTGTGGGAAAGCCCTGAGGCGATGCGCGCCGGGCTGACCATGGGCGCGCGCACCGCCGACATCGTGCTGCCGAGCTTCGACGAGGAAGAAGAGCTCTTCGGCGACGCGAGCCCCTCCGAGACCATCGAGCGCTACCGCAAGGGCGGCGCGGACATGGTGGCGGTGAAACAGGGCGGCGCAGCGCTGCACCTGTGGCAGCGCGAGGCCGGGCGGCACGAGATCGCCGCCGAAACCGTGGCCGAGGTGGTCGACACCACCGCCGCGGGCGACAGCTTTGCCGCCGGCCTGCTGGCCGGGCTGGCACAGGGCATGGCACCGCAGGACGCCGCCGCCGAGGCCATGCGCCTTGCCGCCAAGGTGATCCAGGCCCGCGGTGCGCTGGTGCCCGCGATCTTCGGCTGAGCCCCGCCACGGGCGGGGACACCCGCCCTGCCGCGAAGCAAGGCGGAAGAGATGTCCCGGCGCGCGGGCTTCGGGTTGACCTCAACTGGGCTTGAGGAATTAGGCTCGTCCCAACTCACCTGAAGCTTCCCAAGGACACCGCGTGACCCCTTCCCCTCCCAGCCCCCTGCACCGTTTCATACTTGCCAGTGGCATGACCAATCTCGCCGATGGCGTCGCCGTGGTGGTCTGGGCCTGGCTGGCGACGCTGCTGACCCGCGATCCCTTGCTGGTCACGCTGATGCCGATCACCCTGCGGCTGCCGTGGTTCCTCTTCGCCCTTCCCGCCGGGGTGGTCACCGACCGGGTGGACCGGCGGCGGCTGATCCTTTGCATGGACGTGGTGCGCGCCTGCGCCTTTGCGCTGGCGGCGATCACGATCTGGCTTGCCCTGCCGCTCGCGCCGGCCCCGGACACGGGCACCGCCGACCCCGCGCTCTTCGCCGCCCTCCTCGGCTGCGCGCTGCTCGTGGGCACCGCAGAGGTGTTTCGCGACAGCGCCGCGCAGACCATGCTGCCGGCCATTGTGCCGCATGATAAGCTCGAACGCGCCAACGGCCGGCTCTGGAGCGTCGAGATGGTCGGCAATGCGCTGCTCGGCCCCGCGGTCGGGGCCTTCCTCATCGCCTCGGTGGTCTGGTTGCCCTTCGCGCTGAACGCCCTGTGCTTCCTGATTGCCGTGGGGCTGATGCACTCGCTCAAGGGTCGATTCACGCCCCGCCGGACCGGGACCCTCGACTGGAAGAAGGAGCTTGGTGACGGGCTCGCCTTCCTACGCGGCTCGGCGCTCCTGCGGCTGCTGGCGGTGATCACCGGCGTGTGGAACCTGCTGCACCAGATGGTGGTCATCGCGCTGGTTCTGCACGTGCAGGAGAACCTCGGTCTCGGAGCCTCGGGCTATGGTCTGGTGCTGGCGGCGGGGGCGCTTGGCGGCGTGTTGGGCGGGTT
The DNA here is from genome assembly GCF_010500785.1 of Salipiger sp. PrR003. Lineage (NCBI taxonomy): Bacteria > Pseudomonadati > Pseudomonadota > Alphaproteobacteria > Rhodobacterales > Roseobacteraceae > Salipiger > Salipiger sp. PrR003. The sequence continues at coordinate 179,827 of NZ_JAAGOV010000010.1, read as the reverse complement.
CTTCGCCGAGCGCATCGTGCGCAGGCTGGGCAGTGGCGCCTCGGCGCAGTGGATGACGCTCGCCTCGGCGCTGGCCTTCGCCGCGCTGCCGCTGGCGCCGAACGGCTGGGCGGTGGCGGCGGTGCTCGCGGCCTTCGAGTTCTGCGGGCTGGTGTGGAACACGGTCTCGGTCTCCTACCGCCAGCGACACCTGCCCGACGAGATCCTCGGGCGCGTCAATGCCACCTACCGGCTCTTCGCCTGGGGGATGATGCCGGTCGGCCTGTTGGCCTCCGGGCTTGTGGTCAGCGCCGCCGAAGCGGTGATGCCGCGCAGCCTGGCGCTGCAGATGCCGTTTTACGTGGCGGCTACGGGCGTGATCGTGCTGACCGCCTGGGCGTGGCGGCGCCTTGATGCGGGCTTTGCCGGGGTCGACACGACCGGCACCCGCGCGGCCTGAACGAAAAGGCCCCCGCGTCACGCAGGGGCCAAATCTCTTCAAAGAAAGTTTGCGCCTCAGTTGACCGGCGTCAGCAGTTCCTTGCCAGCGATAAAGGCCGCGATGTTGTCGCGCTGGAGTTGACCCATGGCGGTGCGCGTCTCGCGCGTGGCCGAGGCCTGATGCGGCTGCAGCACGGCGTTCTCGAGAGTCAGGAAGCGCGCGTCGGGGTTGGGCTCGTTGAGGAACACGTCGAGACCCGCGCCCTCGATGGTGCCCTTCTGCAGCGCCTCGATCAGGGCCTCCTCGTCCACGGTCGTGCCGCGCGAGATGTTGATCAGCACGCCGGTCGGTCCCAGCGCCTCGATCACCTCCTTCGACACGTACCCCTCGGTGGCCGGACCGCCGACGAGGGCGATCACCAGAAAGTCCACCTCGCGTGCCAGCGAGACGGGATCGGCGTGGTAGGTCCAGCCGGGCGTCTCCTTCTCGGAGCGCGAATGGTAGTGCATCTCCATCTTGAAGGCCGCGAGCCGGTCCGCGATCTCGCGTCCGATCCGCCCCATGCCGAGGATGCCCGCCTTCTGTCCGCTCATCTTGCGCTGCAGCGGATGCGCGCCGTCCTTGCCCCAGGCCCCCGAGCGCACCCGTGCCTCGGCGCCGCGCATGTCGCGGCAGAAATCGAGCAGCATGGCCACGGCGAGGTCCGCCACGTCGTCGTTCAGCACGTCGGGCGTGTTGGTCACCTTGATGCCGCGCGCCGAAGCGTCGGGAACATTGATCGCGTCATAGCCGACGCCGAAATTGGCGATGAGGCCGAGGTTCGGGAAGGCGTCCATCTGCGCGCCCGCAAACGGGCTGTGTCCGTAGAACGCGATTGCCTTCACGCCCTTGCGCGTGTCCTCGTCCAGCGCCTGCGCGGCGTCGAGGCTCTCCACATGGGTCCAGCCCAGTTCGGCCAGCGGCGCGCGGCTCATCTGGTCGGGTTTGCCGACTGCCAGTACATCCGTCATCTCTTCGATCCCTTTCAACTCAAGCCAGCGCCGCGCGCAGGGGGGCGAGCCAGCCGAGGCCCGCCTTGGTATCCCCGCCGCGCGGCTTGTATTCCGCGCCCACCGGCGCCTCCCACCCGGCCTCGGCGAAAGAGGCCAACAGGCGTTCGAAGCAAATCTCGCCGCCATCGGGCTCGCCGCGGTCCGGCACGGCGGCAATCTGCACGTGGCCGATCATCGGAAGGTGCGCGGCGAAGCGTTTCGTCAGGTCGCCCTGCATGATCTGCGTGTGGTAGCAGTCGAACATGATGCGCAGGTTGTCTCGCCCGAGCGCCTCGATGATCTCGGCGGCATGCTCGACACGGCTGAGGTGATATCCCGCCACGTCGCGATGGTTGATCGGCTCGATCAGCACCCCCATGCCCGCCGCGCCGGCGAGATCGCAGGCGAGGCTCAGAGTCTCGCGGAAGGCCGCCTCGGCCTCGGCCCCGCCATCGGTGCGCCCCGCCATCACATGGACGTTCCTTGCCCCGATCGCCGCACCATAGGCCACCGCCTGCCGCACTGCCGCCGCGGCGTCCTCGCGGCGGTCAGGCAGGGCGGCGAGGCCGAAATCACCCGCCGCCGGGTCGCCCGGAATGGTGTTGAGCCCGAGCATGTCGAAGCCCGTCTCGTCGAGCGCGGCCTTCACCTGCTCGGGCGGCACGTCATAGGGGAAATGGCACTCCACCGCGTCGAAGCCGTCGCGACCCGCCGCGCGGATGCGCTCGGGCAGCGGCAGCTCGGTGTAGAGAAAGCCGATATTGGCGGAAAACTTCATGTCTCAGTCCCAGTCCACGTCAAACTTGTCGACCACCTTCTGCACCTGCCCCGAGGTGAGCATGCGCGGTTGGTGGCCCTTCAGCAGCAAGGCGAGCTTGGCGGTCTCCTCGAGCTCTTCCATCGCGTAGACGGCGGCCTCGAGGTCCTTGCCCGCCACCACGGGGCCGTGATTCGCCAGCACCACCGCCGAGCGCTTGCCCGCGAGCCCACGCACCGCGTCGCCCATGGCCGGATCGCCGGGCACGAAGAAGGGCAGCAGACGTACCTTGCCGAGCCGCATGACCGCATAGGCGGTGAGCGGCGGCAGCAGGTTCTGCGGGTCAATATCGGGCATCATCGACCAAGCGACGGCGTGGGTCGAATGCAGATGCACCACCGCCCCGGTCTTGCCGCGCGTCTCGTAGAAGGCGCTGTGCAGCGGCATTTCCTTGGTCGGTTGGTCGCCGCCGATCAGCTGGCCCCTGTCGTCGAAACGCGAGAGCCGTGCCGGGTCGAGACTGCCGAAACTCGAGCCGGTGGGCGAGACCAGCAGACCGCCGTCCTCGGTGCGCGCCGAGATATTGCCCGAGGCGCCACCGGTCAGTCCGCGCGCGAACATCGAGGCGGCCATCTCGCAGATCTGCTCGCGCAGCTTGCTCTCGGTCATGCCCCCTGCTCCATCACTCGGGCGGCCTTGGCAAAAAAGTCCTCGGCGCCGAAGTTGCCGGATTTCAGCGCCAGCACCATGTCGCCGGCGCGCATGACCGGCACGCCGGGGTCGATCTCGGGGCCGATTTCCAGCGCCTCGGGGGCCAGCGCCTCGACCACCGCGCCCGAGGTCTCGCCCCCGGCGCTGATGATCCGCTTGACGCCCCTTGCGGCCAGCACGGCGGCGGTCCGGGCGAACAGCCCCTCGAGCGCGGTGGCGACCTTTTCGCGACCATGCTTTTCCTGCGCGGCGGCGACCGTGGCAGGCTCAGCCGAGGAGTAGATCAGCGGCAGCCCGTCCTGCGCCAGCGCCCAGTCGGCGAGAGTGTCAGCCTCGAGCCCGCCAAGCGCCTCCTCGGCGGTGATCTCGCGCTTCGGCCCGCCGTGGGCAGCCACCTGCGCCCGCGTGGCGTTGGAGCAGGAGCCCGACAACGCGACCACCTGACCGCCCTGCCCGGACCACGCGCCGGCCTTGCCGGACAGCGCGAAGTTGCCCGGCAGGCCGAGCGCGATGCCCGAGCCGCCGGTGAGCAGCTTGGTCCCCTCGAGCGCCTTGCCCCAGGTCAGGAGATCCTCGTCGCGGATAGCATCGGCGATGACGAAGCCGCGGCCTGCCTCCGTCTCGGACGTCAATTTCGCGCGGATCGCCTCGGCCCCCTGCCACACCGTACTGGCGGGCACATGGCCGACGCCCCGCGACACTTGCGCGGCGAGCACGCGGCGCAGGTCCGGGTCTTTCATCGGTGTGAGCGGGTGGTTTTCCATGCCGCTCTCCGACAGCAGGCGGTCCTGCACGAAGAGATGGCCCTGGTAGATCGTCCGCCCCGTCGCCGGGAAGGCGGGACAGAAGATCACGCTCTGGGTGCCCAGGGCATCGGCCAGCGCCTCGGCCACCGGACCGATGTTGCCCTCGGCCGTCGAGTCGAAGGTCGAGCAATACTTGAACAGGAACTGCTCGCAGCCCTGCGCCTTCAGCCACTCTAGCGCCTGCAGAGACAGTTTCACCGCCTCGGCGGCCGGAATGGAGCGCGACTTGAGTGCCACCACCCCGGCCTCGACATCCGGCGCGGCGTCGGTTTTCGGCACGCCGACGTATTGGACGGTGCGCATGCCCTGCTTGACCAGCGTGTTGCCAAGATCGCTCGAGCCGGTGAAATCGTCGCCGATACAGCCCAGCAGCATCACGCGTCTCCCGGCAGGGTGAGCCCTGCGGCGCGGGCGTAGACCTTGATCACTGCGGCATCGTCGATCAGCCCGTCGCCCGCCTCGGCAGCGGATTTGAACTGCGACAGAGCGGCCTCGGTCATCGGCACGGGAAGCTGCGCCTCGCCCGCGATGCCGCCGACGATGCCGAGATCCTTGGGCCAGATATTGACCGCCGAGCGCGGCGTGTAATCGCCCTCGACCACATGCGGGCCGCGATTCTCGAACATCCAGCTGGTGCCGGCGGAGGCCGAGATCACCTCGACGATGCGCGCCGGGTCGAGCCCCTGGCTGATGCCGAGCGCCATCGCCTCGCCCATGGCGGCGATATGCACGCCCGCGAGAAGCTGGTTCACCGCCTTCATCGCGCTGCCCGCGCCGGCCGCGTCGCCGAGCCGGTGCACGGTGGCGGCCATGGCGTCGAGCGCGGGCGCGGCGGCCTCAAAGGCCTCCGGCGTGCCCGAGGCCATGACCGAGAGCTGCCCCTGCGCCGCCTTGATCGCCCCGCCGGAGATCGGCGCGTCGAGGTAGTGCAAGCCTTTCGCCGAGGCCATTTCGGCCAATTCGCGCGCCTGGCTTGGCGCGATGGTGGCGCAGGAAATGATCGCCGCGCCCTCGGCCAGATGTTCCGCCGCGCCGCCCGGACCGAAGAGCACCTCGCGCGTTTGCGCCGCATTGAGCACCACGCAGACCAGCACCGAGCTCGCGCCCAGCGCCTCGGCGAGACTGCCCGGCGCGCCGCCCTCGGCCTCGAAGGCCGCCGTGCGTTCGGTTGAAATATCCAGCCCGTGCACAACGTGCCCGGCACGCAGCAGCGACTGCGCCATACCCATGCCCATCGAGCCGAGCCCGATCACCGTGATCTCTGCCAAAGCGCTCCCCCCGCAAAATGGTATACCAAATGAGGATGACGTCTGCGCGTGGGAGAGTCAATCGGTGTGGCCGCTCCCCGGCAACGGCGGGCGTCAGCCGCGCACCCTCGGGTTGGGGTTTCGGCAGGAGCGATGTTCCTCCGCGCGGCGGGCTCCGCCACACGCGCGACCTTCACTCTCGCAAACCTTTGCGTGACAGCAACGCCGGATATTAGCGCGTCTCCCTTACGGCTCGCGCGGGATATCTTGACAGCTGGAATATGGACCACGTAGCATTTTTTTATTTTTGTGTACCGGAGTGGCACATGCAGATTGAGACCATTGAATTGTCTCAAATTAATTTTCGAACATTGGACGTGCAAAAGGTCGTCAGGGCGCAATACGGTACACAGGATCATTCCCGCTGGGTCTTTTCGACCCGTCGCGGGGCCTCCGCGACCGGCAATCGGCTCTTCTACAAGGTGTGGAACCGCAATCACGTTCGCCGGGACAATCTGCTCGGCGCGCTTCAAAGCGGCTTTTACGACACCTCGACCGTGCCAGCGCTGCGGGCCCTGATCGTTTCGGACGGGCTCTGTCGGGGCTATGTCATGGACGAATGCGTCAAGCCCACGAAAAGGAACAATGATTTCTTCGACCTCGTGGCGCGGCGCACCGTCGAGACACAGTATTTCGCGGTTCAGTTCGGGCAGGCTCATACGCTGGAGTGGCAAGGGCAATCCTCGATGATCGACCTCGAGGGTGTCTACCCGGTGGCCGACCTTCATCTCGTCCGCAGGCATGTCAGCGCCTTTGCCAGCGCCGACTACGCGGCGCTGGTCGAGTCTCTCTACCATGAACGTTCGACGGGCATTTATTCAGCCTGGAGCGAACTGCCCTTGGAAAGACACCACTCCTGGTTGCGTCAACCTTTTAGCAAAGCGCTTCAAACCGCGCGCAAATACCAAGGCAAAGCCCTTTCGAGAGTTTTTCCGCGTCAGGGCCTGATAGAACCCTGATGCCGGATTCCAGTATTTATTGCCCGCAATTTCGCGCGGCACACCGGGTGGTGGAAAATTCCGGGGCCTAACGTCGCACGGGGCGGCAGACATGCAAAAGCCGCGCACGGCAACCGGCGCGGCTTTCAGGTGGCGCAGTGCGGCGCTCAGGCGCGGTGGGCCCCGTCGGCGAGGGACTTCACAAAGGCCAGCACCTCCGAGACGGGCTTGCCCTCGGCCATGGCCCCGACGATGGCCGAGCCGACGACGCAGCCGTCGGCGACGGAGGCGATGCTCTCGGCGGCTTCCGGTGTGCGGATGCCGAAGCCGACGATGATCGGCAGGTCGGTGCCGGCCTTGATCCGCGCGACCTCGGGGCCGACGTCGGTCGCCTGCGCCGCGGCGGCGCCGGTGATGCCGGTGATCGAGACGTAGTAGACGAAGCCCGAGGTGTTCTGCAGCACCTTGGGCAGGCGCTTGTCGTCGGTGGTGGGCGTCGCAAGGCGGATGAAATTGAGTCCTGCCTTTTGCGCCGGGATGCAGAGCTCCTCGTCCTCTTCGGGTGGCAGGTCGACGATGATCAGACCGTCGATGCCAGCCTCGCGCGCCTCGACAAGGAAGCGGTCGACGCCGTGGCTGTAGATCGGGTTGTAATACCCCATCAGCACGATCGGGGTGGTTTCGTCGCCAGTGCGGAAGTCGCGCACGAGCTGCAGCGTGCGGTTCAGCGTCATGCCCGCCTCGAGCGCGCGCTGGCCGGCGAGCTGGATGGTCTCGCCATCGGCCATGGGATCGGTGAAGGGCAAGCCCAGCTCGATCACGTCGACGCCGGCACCCGGCAGACCGCGCACAAGCTCGAGCGAGCTGTCGTAATCCGGGTCCCCGGCCATCACGTAGGCAACGAAGCCCTTCTTCCCCTCGGCCTTCAGCGCGGCGAACTTGGCGTCGATACGGGTCATGGCGGTCCTTCCCTTCAGAGGCGGGTCACTGGCGAAAGGCGCGGCGACCTCCGGAATGTCGCGAAACCTGTGCCGGATACGTCCGGGAAAATCAATGGGGTGAAAATCGACCGCCCCCCTCTGGACCTTCGCGGATTTGCTCGGGATGGTGTGGCCAGAGAAAGAGGGAGGACGACATGCGCATTCTGTTCACCGGCGGGAGCGGCAAGGCGGGGCGGCACGTGGTACGGCATCTTGCCGAAGAGGGTCACAGCATCCTCAACGCGGACCTCGCACCGCTGGGCCATCCGGGCGTGCACGACCTGATCACCGAGTTGACCGACCCCGGGCAGGTCTTCGGCGCGATGACCTCGCTTGCGGGCTTCGACGAGCTCGACACCACCGGCCCGCTCAAGTTCGATGCCGTGGTGCATTTCGGCGCCCTCGCCCGCATCCTCATCAAGCCCGATTGCGAGACCTACCGGGTCAACACGCTCTCGACCTACAACGTGCTGGAGGCGGCGGCGACGCTCGGCATTCCCAAGGTGGTCTTCGCCAGCTCGGAAACGGCCTATGGCGTCTGCTTCGCGCGGGGCGACCGCAAGCCCGAGTATCTGCCCATCGACGAGGAGCACCCGGTGATCCCCGAAGACGCCTACGCATTGTCGAAGGTCGCGGGCGAGGTCACCGCGCGCGGCATCCAGCGCCGCAGCGGGCAGGACATCTACGGGCTGCGCATCTCAAACGTCTGCGAGATCGAGGACTACCACCGCAATTTTCCAGCCTATGCCGACGACCCCGCCCCGCGGCTGCGCAACATCTTCGGGTACATCGACGTGCGCGACCTGGCCCAGATGGTCAGCCGCTGCCTCGAGGTGGATGGGCTCGGCTTCCAGATCTTCAACGTAGCCAACGACGATCTGGCGGTGCCGCAGGACAACGAAGAGATCCGCGCGCGGTTCTATGACGGGGTGCCGGTGAAGAGCCCGATGCAGCCGCGCCAGGCCTTCTACAGCAATGCCAAGGCCAAGCGCATGCTCGGGTTTTCGCCAAAGCACGACTGGCGCAGCGAGCTTGCAGGCTGATCGCCCCGCCGGGTTTGACAGGGCGCATGGCAGGGCGCAGGCTGACACCGTCCCCCGAGCGAAGGGATCCGCCATGACCGAGATGCCGAAAGCCTCTGGACCCGAAGAGCCTGACGTGCCCGGCGCCGACCCGCAACCGGCGCCGGCCCTGCCGTCCGGGTCCATGCCACGGCAGGCGCCGCTGCACGCGGCCCATCGGCACGGACCCACGCAGGACGAGATCCGCCGCGCCTTCGAGACCGGCGAATACCCCTACGCCAAGAAAATGGCCCGGCGCGGCTACGAGGTGCAAAAGGCGCGATTGCAAGCCGAGTTGCTGAAGGTGCAGCTCTGGGCCTTGCAGACTGGGCAGAAGTTCGTGCTGCTCTTCGAGGGCCGCGACGCCGCCGGCAAGGGCGGCACGATCAAGCGCTTCACCGAGCATCTCAACCCCCGCCACGCGCGCGTCGTTGCGCTGAACAAGCCCAGCGAGCAGGAGCGCGGGCAATGGTATTTCCAGCGCTATGTCGAGCACCTGCCCACCGCAGGCGAAATCGTGCTCTACGACCGCTCGTGGTACAACCGGGCCGGGGTCGAGCGGGTCATGGGGTTCTGCGAGCCCAACGAGTACCTCGAGTTCATGCGCCAGACCCCGGAACTGGAACGGATGCTCGTGCGCTCGGGGATCCGGCTCTACAAGTACTGGTTCTCGGTCACCCGCGACGAGCAGAAGGCCCGTTTCCAGAGCCGCGAGACCGACCCGCTAAAGCAATGGAAGCTCTCGCCCATCGACAAGGCGAGCCTCGACAAGTGGGACGATTACACCGAGGCGAAGGAGGCGATGTTCTTCTACACAGACACCGCCGACGCGCCCTGGACCGTGGTGAAATCCGACGACAAGAAACGCGCCCGGCTCGACTGCATGCGGCACTTCCTGTCGACGCTGGACTATCCCGGCAAGGACCACCGCATCGCCACGCCGCCCGATCCGCTCATCGTCGGCGGCGCGGGGCACGTCATTCACCGCTCCGACCATATCCTCGGCGCCACGCCGGGGCCGGGCAACGGCGCCTGAGCGGCACGCTCAGAGACGTGTGCCGAGCCAGTCCTGCAACGGCTGCAGCCGGGTATAGCACTGAAGCAGCGTCGCCACCGGGTCGGGCGCCAGATCCTCATATATATCGTCGATCCAAAGCACGCAGCCCGGGCGGCGCATCAGCTTGGCCCGCGGCCCCGGCGGCACCTCGGAGGTCGGGCTGGGCGCCGGATCGATCCGCGCGCCGCTGCGCGCGATGATCCGCTCCAGCTCGTCGCCCTCCGGCCCCATCAGCGCTGCCTGCCAAGCCAGCATCCTACGGCCGTCGAAAGCGAGGATACCCGCGCCCGCGGTGGCGTAATCCTTCGACAGCGCGAAATACCAGGCCCGCCCGTCCGGCAGGGACCAGAGCGCGTGCAGATGCGTGTGAAAGGGCTGCTTGTCGTCGCTGTAGCGCACGTCGCGCTGCGGGCGGAAGAGTTTCGGTCTAGGCAGGTCTCCGCTCAGGATTTCGAGCTCGGGGGTGATCTGCGCGATCATAAGCTCCGCCGGGCGCTTGACCTCGCTGTCGTAGCGCTGCTTGTTGGCGCTGAACCACGCGCGATCGTTGTTTGCTTCGAGTTCGGTCAGAAAACGCCGGGCCTGGGGCGCGAACGCCGTCAGATCAATCAAACTAGCCATAAAAAAACTTCCTAATGGAATCATGTCTCAAATATGGCCAGCCTAACATGACCACGGGAAATGGCATGCCCTTAGGTAAACTAAGACTTCATCGCTCCGCCGGGCCGCGACGAGTCGCGATGCTCTGCATTGCCATGGCCGGGATCAGCATCGGTGCACAGGCACTCGCGCACCCGCATGTTTTCGCCGACGTCGGGCTGGCGCTGGACGTCGGTGCGGACCGGCGGGTCACCTCGGTGGAGGTCACGTGGCGCTACGACGATTTCTTCTCGCTGTTGATCCTCGAGGACATGGGGCTCGACCCCGACGGCGACGGTGCGCTGACCGCGGCCGAGCTGACCGCGCTGGAACGCTTCGATCTCGACAATTGGTACGAGGGTTTCGAGGGTGACCTCTATATGTATTCCGGCGGCGCGAAGCTGGAGCTCGGCGCGCCCGAGTTCGTCTCCGTGGCGATCGACGACGGGCGGATCACCTCGGTGCACCGCCGCAGCGTAACCCCCGCCCCCGCCGAGGGGCTGGTGATCGAGCCCTATGATCCGACCTACTATATCGCCTTCGAGGCCAGCCTGCCGATCACCCTCCCCGCCCCCTGCCGCGCGGAGGTGCGCAAGCCCGATCTCGACGCGGCCGCGAAGAAGATGCAGGCCGAGCTGGCGCAGATCCCCGAAGACCAGTTCCTCGAAATCGAACCCGGCCGGAATTTTGCCGATCGCATCGAGGTGACATGCGCCGGCTCCTGACCCTCGCAGCGCTCGCGGTGCTGGGTCTGGCCATCTGGCTCTGGGGCTTCGGCGGCGCAGAGCGGATCGCGCTCGTGGCCATCGAGGGCCAGCGCGAGGCGCAGAACGCCATGGCGCGGGGTCTGCGGGCGCTGCGCGCGGGCGAGCCGGGTGCGCTTCTTGCGCTGATGACGGTCTGTTTTGGCTACGGTTTCTTCCACGCGGCGGGGCCCGGCCATGGCAAGCTGCTGATTGGCGGCTACGGGCTCGGCCGGCGGGTGGCGCTCTGGCGGCTCTCGGTTCTGGCGGTGACATCGAGCCTTGCCCAGGCGGCCGCAGCAGTGCTGCTGGTCTACGCCGGGGTCGGCCTGCTGGGCTGGGGCCGCGAACGGATGACTGCGGCGGCCGAGGACTGGTTCGCCCCGGCCAGCTACGCCGCGATCGCAGCAATCGGCCTCTGGCTGCTGCTGCGTGGGGCGCGCAGGCTGCGGGCGGTGCCCCGGCCGCACGCTCATCACAACCACGACCACGACGACCTCTGCCCGAGCTGCGGCCATGCCCATGGCCCGAGCCTCGAGCAGGCGCAGAAGGTCCACTCGCTCCGAGACGCGCTGCTGCTGGTCGGGGCCATCGCCCTTCGCCCCTGCACCGGCGCGCTTTTCCTGTTGATCCTCACCTGGCGCATGGGCATCGCCGGCGCCGGCATCCTTGGCGCCTTTGCCATGGGGCTCGGCACCGCGAGCGTGACGCTCGTCGTCGCCCTCGCCTCTGTCACGCTGCGCGAAGGCGCGCTCACGCGCCACGCCATCGGCCCTGGCATGCCCCGCGCGCTGGCCCTGCTCGAGACCGCGGCGGGCGCTTTGGTCACACTTCTGGCGGGGCAACTGCTGCTCGGCTCACTCTGAGGTTGCGCGAAGCCCGACCGCCTTCTAAAGCCCAATTATGTCGCAAGTTCTCCCCTATTCCGCCCACATCCGCGCCGTTCTGATGATGGGCCTGCCGCTGATCGGCGGCCATTTGGCGCAGCTCACCATCGGCCTGACCGACATGGTGATGATGGGCCGCTACGGGGTGCCCGAACTTGCCGCGCTGAGCCTTTCGATGACGGTCTTCTCGGTGCTCTTCCTCTTCGGATCGGGCTTTGCCTTCGCCGTCATGCCGATGGTCGCGCAATATGCCGCGCGCGGCGACGAGCCGAACGTGCGCCGCACCACGCGCATGGCGCTCTGGCTGTCGATTGCCTTCTTCCTCTTGGCGCTGCCGCTGTTCTGGTACTCAAGGCCGCTTCTGCTGCTGCTCGGCCAGACCGAGCTGGTCGCCGCCAACGCCCAGACCTACCTGCGCATCGCCGGCGTCGGGCTGCTACCGGCCCTCGGCGTCATGGTCTTCAAGAGCTACCTCGCCGCGCTCGAGCACACCCGCGCGGTGCTCTGGATCACCGTGGCCGCCGCGGTGGTCAACGGGCTGGCCAACTACGCGCTGATCTTCGGCAACTGGGGCGCGCCGGAACTCGGGATCACCGGCGCCGCCATCGCCTCGCTCTTCGCCCATGGCGCCGCCTTCGCCGGAGTTGTCATCTACGCCCGGCTGCAACTGCCCGAGCACCAGATCTGGTTCCATTTCTGGCGCCCCGACATGGAGATGCTGCGCGAGGTGTTCCACCTCGGCTGGCCGATCGGGCTGACCACGCTGGCCGAGGTCGGCCTTTTCGCCGCCACCGCGGTGATGGTCGGCTGGCTCGGCACCGTGCCGCTGGCCGCGCATGGCATCGCCATGCAGCTCTCGGGCGCGATCTTCATGGTGCACCTGGGGCTGTCGAACGTCGCCACCGTGCGCGCCGGACAGGCCATGGGCCGGAGCGATCTGTCGTTCCTCACCCGCAGCACGGTCGCCGCACAGATCCTGTCTCTCGGGATCGTGGTAATCACCGTGATTCTCTTCCTCGGCATCCCCGAGACGCTGATCAACCTCTTCCTGTCGGCCGAAGACCCCCATCACAATGAGATCCTGCGCCTCGGCTCGCTGCTGCTGGCCATGGCCGCGATCTTCCAACTGGTCGACTCGGTCCAGGTGATCGTGCTGGGCGTGCTGCGCGGCATGAAGGACACCCGCGCACCGATGCTGATCGCCGCCGTCTCCTACTGGATTGTCGGCATGCCGGCAGCCTATGTGCTGGGCTTCCCGCTCGGTTTCGGCGCGGGCGGGGTCTGGATGGGGCTGAGCTTCGGCCTCGGGCTGGCTTCGGCGCTGCTCTACTGGCGCTTCTGGCACCGCCAGGTGCCGCATCTGTCGGGCCTCGCGCTTGCAAGGGGCGCGGACGGCGACTAGAAGCGGCGCGATCATACGCCAAGCCCGAGCCAAGGAGCACGACATGGGATTTCGCATGGGGATCGTGGGTCTGCCCAACGTGGGCAAATCGACGCTGTTCAACGCCCTGACCAAGACCGCCGCCGCACAGGCGGCCAACTTCCCCTTCTGCACGATCGAGCCCAACGTCGGCGACGTCGCCGTGCCCGATCCGCGGCTCGACACGCTCGCTGAAATTGCCGGCTCGAAGCAGATCATCCCCACCCGGATGACCTTCGTCGACATCGCCGGGCTGGTGAAGGGTGCGTCGAAAGGCGAGGGCCTCGGCAACCAGTTCCTCGCCAACATCCGCGAGACCGACGCCATCGCCCACGTGCTGCGCTGCTTCGAGGATGACGACGTCACCCATGTCGACGGCCGCGTCGATCCGGTCGCCGATGCCGAGACCATCGAGACCGAGCTGATCATCGCCGACATGGAGAGCCTGGAAAAGCGCCTGCAGAACATCGTGCGCAAGGTGCGCGGCGGCGACAAGGAGGCGGTCCAGCAGGAGCGCCTGATGAAGGACGCCATGGCGATGCTCGAGCAGGGCAAGCCAGCGCGCCTCGTCGAGGTCGATGCCGAGGACCTCAAGCAGTGGCGCATGCTGCAGCTGCTGACCTCCAAGCCGGTGCTCTACGTCTGCAACGTCGACGAAAGCGAGGCCGCCACCGGCAACGCGCTCTCGGCAAAGGTCGCCGAGATGGCCGCTGCGCAGGGCAACAGCCACGTGGTCATATCCGCCAAGATCGAGGAAGAGATCAGCCAGCTCGACGCTGAGGAAGCCGAGATGTTCCTGTCGGAACTGGGCCTCGAAGAGGCCGGGCTCGACCGGCTGATCCGCGCCGGCTACGAGCTGCTGCACCTCGAGACCTATTTCACCGTCGGCCCCAAGGAAGCCCGCGCCTGGACGATCAAGCACGGAACCGCGGCGCCGCAGGCCGCCGGCGTGATCCATGGCGACTTCGAGCGTGGCTTCATCCGCGCCGAGACCATCGCCTATGACGACTACGTCGCCGCCAAGGGCGAACAGGGCGCCAAGGAAGCGGGCAAGATGCGCGCCGAGGGCAAGAGCTACGTGGTCAAGGATGGCGACGTGCTGCACTTCCTGTTCAACACCTGACCGCTCCGGCATCTCCGGACATCCGGCGCGGCGCTCCCCGAGGGGCGCCGCGCTTTTTTTGCGGTCTGCGCCACCTCACGCCCCCTCTGCGCAAACGAAAAAAGGCGCGGCCCCCGTGGTCCGCGCCCTCTTTCCATGTCCAAACACGCCGGGTGCATTGGCCGCAGGCCAAGAGGGGCAGCGCCCCTCCTTACGCCATCAGGCCGCCGCGGCCGTCCCGGCTTGCAGCCCCGCCGCCTCGTCGCAGCCGAGCATGATGTTGAGGTTCTGCACCGCCGCGCCCGAGGCGCCCTTGCCGAGATTGTCGAGCACGCCAATCAGCGTCACCGCGCCGGTTGCCGGGTTGCCGTGCACCGACAGCTCCAGCGTATTGGTGCCGTTCAGCCGCTGCGGCATGACGCGCGGCGCGTGCACCGAGGCATCAACCACCGACACGAAGCGCTCGCCGGCATAGGCCGCCTTGAGCGCGGCTTCTGCCGCTTCCATCCCATCCGTACCCATCGCCGGCAGCTGCACCGCGACCGCCATGCCCTGTGCGTAGGCGCCGACTGAGGGCACGAAGAGCGGCACCGCGCTCAGCAGACCGTGCTTGACGATTTCCGGCAGGTGCTTGTGGCCCTGCGACGCACCATAGAGGAACGAGCCAGAGGTCTCGCCGCTCTCGTACTCGGCGATCATGCCCTTGCCGCCGCCGGTGTAGCCCGAAACGCCCGAGATCGCCGGGGCCGAGGCCGGGTCGATGAGGCCGGCGCCGACGAGCGGGCGAATGAGCGCGATGGCGCAGGTCGACCAGCAGCCGGGGTTCGAGACATACTGCGCCGCCGCAATGGCCTCGCGCTGGCCCTCGGCCATCTCGGCAAAGCCGAAGACCCAGCCCTCGGCGACGCGATGCGCGGTCGAGGCGTCGATGATCTTGGTGCCATGCGGCTCGGCCAGCGTCACGGTCTCGCGCGCCGCATCGTCGGGCAGGCAGAGAATGGCCACATCGGCCTCGGCCAGCGCCTCGGAGCGCGCGCCGGCGTCCTTGCGTCGAGCCGGGTCCACCTGAACGAGCGTGATGTCCGCGCGCTGCTCCAGCCGCTCGCGGATCTGCAGGCCGGTCGTGCCAGCCTCGCCGTCGATGAACACCTTGTGGGCCATGGCCTTCTCTCCTTGGGTAAACGTGGCGCCGCTATAGCAGAGGCACCGCATCAGATAAACTATCCCGCGCACGGGTCCGGGCAAAAGCCTTTGAAGGCTTTCGGAGCTTTCGTCGAAGAGACCCGCCCCTACCCCTTCTCGTGGAAGAAGTCGTAGATTCGCTCGGCCAGCGCCTCGCTGACGCCATCCACCGCCTTGAGGTCCGCCAGATTCGCCCGCGCCACTGCCTTGGCCGAGCCGAAGTGCTGCAGGAGTGCGCGCTTGCGGGAGGCGCCGACGCCGGGCACTTCGTCGAGCGGGTTGGCCATCTGCGCCTTGGCGCGCTTGGCGCGGTGGGTGCCGATGGCCCAGCGGTGCGCCTCGTCGCGCAGGCGCTGGATGAAGTAGAGCACCGGATCGTTCCGCTGCAGCGCGAAGGGCCGCGTGCCGATGCGGTGGAACTCTTCCTTGCCATGGTCGCGGTCGACACCCTTGGCGACACCCACCATGGGGATGTCCTCGACGCCGTATTCCTGCATGATCTCCCAAACCGCCGAGACCTGCCCTGCGCCGCCGTCGATCAGCAGCAAGTCGGGCCAGAGCCCCTTCGAGCGGTCCGGGTCCTCTTTCAGCAGCCGGGTGAAGCGGCGCGTCAGCACCTCCTTCATCATGCCGAAGTCGTCGCCCGGTACGAGGTCCTCGCCGCGGATGTTGTACTTGCGGTATTGGTTTTTCATGTAGCCGTCGGGCCCGGCAACGATCATCCCGCCGACGGCATTGGTGCCCATGATGTGCGAGTTGTCGTAAACCTCGATGCGCTGCGGTGGCCCGTCGAGCCCGAAGGCCTCGGCCACGCCGCGCAGCAGCTTGGCCTGCGTCGCGGTCTCGGCCATGCGCCGGGCGAGGCTCTCGCGGGCGTTACGCGCCGCGCCCTCGATCAGCTCGGCCTTCTCGCCGCGCTTCGGCACGGCGATCTCGACCTTGCGCCCCAGCTTGCCTGAGAGCGCCTCGGACATCAGGTCGGCGTTTTCGATCTCGTGGCTGAGCAGCAGCAGGCGCGGCGGCTCCTTGCTGTCGTAGAACTGGCCGAGGAAGGCCTCGAGCACCTCGGCCTCCTCCACGTCCTCGCCGACGCGCGGGTAGAAGTCGCGGTTGCCCCAGTTCTGACCCGAGCGGATGAAGAAGACCTGCACGCAGGCCTGCCCGTGCTCGAGATGCAGCGCCACGACATCGGCCTCCTCCACCCCCTGCGGGTTGATCCCCTGCACCGACTGCACCTGCGTCAGCGCGCGGATGCGGTCGCGCAGGGCCGCGGCGCGCTCGAACTCCATCGCCTCGGAGGCCGCCATCATCTGGTCCGCCAGCCGCGCCTGCATCTCGGTCGATTTGCCCGAGAGGAAGCGCTGCGCATCGGCGACGGATTCGGCGTAGTCGTCGCGGCTGATCTCGCCGGTGCAGGGCCCCGAGCAGCGACGGATCTGAAACAGCAGGCAGGGCCGCGTGCGGCTCTCGAACATCGAGTCGGTGCAGTTGCGCAGCAGGAACACCCGCTGCAGCTGGGTCAGCGTGCGGTTCACCGCCCCGGCGCTGGCGAAGGGACCGTAGTAGGCGCCCTTCTCGGTCTTCGCGCCGCGGTGCTTCTTGATCTGCGGGTAATCGTGCCCGGTGGTGACAAGGATGTTCGGGAAGCTCTTGTCGTCGCGCAGCAGCACGTTGAACTTCGGCTTGAGCTGCTTGATCAAGTTCTGTTCGAGCAGCAGCGCCTCGGTCTCGGTGCGCGTCGTCAGGAACATCATCGAAGCGGTGTCCGAGATCATCCGGGTGATCCGCCGCGAATGCTGCGCCGAGGGCCGCGAATAGCTCGACACCCGCGCCTTGAGATTGCGCGCCTTGCCGACATAGAGCACGCGGCTCTGGTCATCGAGCATGCGGTAGACACCGGGGCTCGAATCCAGCGTCCGCAGGTAGCCCTGGATCACCTCGTAGCCGCGCTTCGGGGCCGTTTTCTGGATGTCTGCTTCGTCGTCCATCACGTCGTTTCCGGTCTGTTCACGGCATGCCTTGATTCTGCGCCTCGCTGCAATGCCGGACCCCCGAGATCAAGGAGGAATGCATCCACCATTCCTGTGGATAACCCTGAGGGTCAAATCCCGGCTTCGCTGATTTTCCCTTGTATTTGGACGGTTTCGTTAAATTGCCCAATAATTAGGCGGAATTATAACCCACTGATATCGCGCAAAAGATTTCGATATCCACCTTCAAACCCTTGAAAGCTTGACGCTTTCCCAACGGTTTCGTGAAGCAAGTGTGACACGTGCACAACTTGCCGCAGCGACTCCATGGGAGGGTGCCGCAAGGACTCCCCAAGCTGGTCAAACCGCGACCTTATTCCCGGTCGCAGGTGTCCGGCGTTTCCCAGGCGAGATGCTGCCCGCCATCGGTGCAGAGGAACTGCCCGGTAACCCCCGGAGCGTCGAGGAAGTACCCCAGCGCACCGCAGATGTCCTCTGGGTTGGAGCCACGCTGCAGCACCGTCGCCGCGCGCTGCCGGGCGAATCCTTCGGCGCTCTGGTCAGCGCCCTGCAGGGTCGGCCCGGGCCCGATGGCGTTGATCCGCACCTTCGGCGCCAGCGCCCGCGCGCCGGTCTGGGTCAACGTCCAGAGCGCCGACTTGGCCAGCGTGTAGCTGAGGAACTCCGGCGTCAGCTTGCGCAGCCGCTGGTCGAGCATGTTGACGCAGAGCGCCCGCGCGCGCGGCTCGCCACGCTCGTCGGTCTCGGCCTCCGGTGCCTGGGCGGCAAACCCCTGCAGCAGCACGAAGGGCGCCCGCAGGTTGGATTCCATCGCCCGGTCCCAGCTGGCGCGGGTCGCGGTCTGCATGTCGTCGTGCTCGAAGATCGAGGCGTTGTTGATCAGCAGCCCGAGCGGCCCGCCAAGCGCCTCGGCGGCGCGCGCCACCAGCGTCTCGCTCTGCGCCTCATCAAGCAGGTCCGCCTGCAGGGTGACCGCGGTGCGGCCCATGGCGCGGAGCGCCTGCGCCACCTCGTCAGCCGCCTCGGCAGAGCCGCCGTAATGCACCGCCACGTCGAAGCCACGCTCACCGAGGTAAAGCGCCATTGCGCGGCCCAGCCGCTTGCCCGCGCCGGTGACCAGCGCACGTTTCTCGAGTCCCATGCGTTTCTCCCCCGAAACCGTTTAAATCAGAACCACCGTCACATAGCCGACGTAGAGCGCCGAGAGGATAACCCCCCAGACCCGGCCGATGTCCCGGCCAAGGAAGACGAAGGGCACCAGGATCAGCGAGGCCCCGAGCATCACCCACAGATCGAAGCTGAGGAATTGCGGGTCCACCGGCATCGGCTTGATCAGCGAGGCCACCCCGATGATCGCCAACAGGTTGAAGACGTTCGAGCCGATCACGTTTCCAAGCGCGACATCCGCCTGCTTGCGGATCGCCGCCATGACCGTGGTGGCAAGCTCGGGCAGCGACGTGCCGAGCGCCACCAATGTCAGGCCGATCACCGTGTCGGGCACGCCGAACATGGCGGCGATCTCGGTGGCGCTGTCGATCAGCAGGTTCGCCCCCACCGGCAGGCCAACAAGGCCCAGCACCAGGTAGAGCGCGATCTTCCAGCCCGGCATGTCCGGGTCCGCCCCTTCGGGTTCTTCGAGTTCGTCCGGCTCGCAGGACGCCTCCTTGCCATTCTTGCGATGGCAAAGCGCGTCGCGCACCGAATCCCAGAGGATCGCCGCCATCACCGCCAGCATGATCAGCCCGGCGATCCAGTCAAAGACCCCGCGGAAGGCGAGCGCGATGAAAAGACCCGTGGCACCGAGCATGATGGCATAGCTCTTGCGGGTGTCATGTGTCGAAGAATGGATCACCGTGATCAGCGCCGGGATGCCCAGCACCAGCAGCACGTTGGCGGTGTTCGAGCCCACGACGTTGCCCAGCGCGATCCCCGGCACCCCGTCCAGCGCGGCCTGGATCGAGATCAGCAGCTCGGGCGCCGAGGTGCCGAAGGCAACGATCGTGAGACTGACGATCAGCGCCGGGATGCCCATGCGCAAGGACAGGTTCACCGCCCCCTTGACCAGCGCATCCCCCGCGAGAAGCAGGATCACAAGGCCGAGGGCCGCGTAGAGAAATACCATTTCAGACCTTTCGTTCGCCGCAGGGGCACGGCCCCTTGCCGATCCGGTACCGGCCGCAGCGCGGACATTTCCTTCCCGCCTCGCGGCGGCTCAGCCGCCCGATCCCGGGCATGCGCAGCTTGCCGAAGATCCCCAGCACCGCGATGACCACCAGAAAGAGGGCGACGACCTTTGCCAGCATGTCAGAGCCCGAAACGCGCGTAGCCCGCGCGTTCCTCGATCAGCCCCAGCGTCTCTTCCGCGAGGCTCAGGCCGAGCCGCGGGATCAGCCGCTTTTTCATGCCGTAGCGGCGGAATTTCACCTTGTCGCCGTAGCGTGCCTTCATCCCGGGCACGAGATGCGCCACGCCATCGGCGAGCCCGACCTCGACCGCCGAGCGGCCGATCCAGATCTCCCCCGTGAAGAGTTCGGGATCGTTCTTCAGCTTGCCCCCGCGCCGCGCCTTGACCTGCGCGATGAAGGTTTCGTGCAGCTGTCCGAGAATGCGGTTCAGCCGTGCCACATCTTCCTCGGTCTCGGGGCGGAACGGGTCGAGCATGCTCTTGGATTTGCCGGCGGTGTGCACCCGCCGCTCGATGCCCTGCCGGTGGAGGAAGACCTGCGCGCCGAAGCTTGCCGAGATCACCCCGATCGAGCCGAGGATCGAGCTTTCGTCAGCGAAGATCTCATCCGCTGCCGAGGCGATCCAGTAGCCGCCCGAGGCCGCCACATCCTCGACGAAGGCGAAGACCGGGACCTTGGTCTCTTCCGACAGGCGGCGGATGCGCGCGCCGATCAGCGAGCTCTGCACCGGCGAGCCGCCGGGCGAGTTGATCTCGAGCGCCACCGCCTTGGGCTTGCCGCGGCGAAAGGCCCGTTCGAGCACCGGCGCCAGTGCCGCGTCGTTCAGCGCGCCGCGCCCCTGCGGGCCGATGGCGCCCTGCAGGCGGACGACCGAGACGAGGGGCTTTGATTTCACGAAGGGGATCGGGATTTGCATGCGCGTGATGTAGACACGCCCCACCGCAACGACAAGACGAAGGCAAAAAGAACTCTTACGTGATGCGGCACGGCCCGCCCGCACGCCACGCGGCACCCGAAAAAGTCTTGTCTTCTGGGCAGAAACATCCTGGGAAAGCTTGGCCCCCAAGGGCCGCGCGGCGCGGAGCCCGCGCTGCCCTAGCGGCACCAAGTCCCCCTTCAGGGCAACGAAAAAGGGCGGAAGCCGCGCCCCGCCCTTTCTTGATCGTGATGAACTTCGGCTCAGCCGACGGCGCGGGTCGAGGGCTTGAAGCTGATCCGCTCGGAGACGGTGAACCGCCCGCCGCCGGTCTTCTCGATCTTACCGTCGCGCAGCAGCTGGCCGAAGCTGCGCAGCCGGTCCTCGCGGCTCGAGTCCTGCCCCTCGACCTGCCGTACCTTGGTCATCAGCTGCGGGCGCGAGAACTGCGCGTGGCCCTCGACATAGGACAGGTAGGCCGCGGCCGCCTCGAGCAACTCCGGCAGATCGTGGGCGCCGACGCTGTCTGCATAATCGGCGAAATCGCCCCCGCTGGCATCTGCGGTGTCGATGTCCGCCAAGGTCACGCGGCGCGGACGCAATGGGGTGGCGGCTGCCTCGGCGGCGACATTCACCCGCTGCTCGGCCACCAGCTTGAGCGGCGCAGGGCGCGATTCGATGGCGGTCTCGACCGACGGCGCATCGGGGCGTTCGGCGCGGCTCGGGGCCGCAGGGCGACGCGGGCGCACCACGTCGGCGAGATCTTCGCGGTAGGGCTGGGCCTGCGCCTCGGCATCCTTCTTGCGGCCCAGCAGCCGGTCCGCGCGTGTCGCGGCCACGGCGGCACGCAGATGCGCGATGGCGCTGCGGCGACGGTTGCCCTCGGGCTCTTCCATCTGGGTGTTGGTCTCGTCGAGGATGCGCGAGGTGTCATTGTCCTCGACGCTCTGCTCGGTGAGCATGACCCGCGCCGGGCTCGAGAGTTTCACTGCCTTGCGCACGTCCTCATGGGCCATGCGCGCGAAGGCATCTTCGAGCGCGTCCTCTTGCTGGCCTGCGTCTTGCGCATCGGGGGCCTCGTCGAAGGCGGCGGCAAAGGCCGCGGCGTCCTCGGCGCCGTGGTCGTCCTCATCCTCGTCATCGTCTTCTGCGACGTCGGCACCGGCCGTATCCTTGACGTGGTCGTCAGGTTCGGCCGCCTCGAAGTCCCAGTCGGTGTCGTCGAGGGCCTCGTCGTCCCAGTTCTCGTCATCCCGGACTTCGTCTTGCCGCTCTTCGTCATCCCGGTCTTCGTCGCCCCAGGCGGAGTCCTCCGCGTCATTTTCGGCCGCCTCTGACTCGAGATCGGCGAGCACCTGCTTGGCCTCCAGCGGAATTTCGGCGCTCGGCGCAGCGGCGAGCGTCTCGAGGTCCTCGACCTCGTCCCATTCGCTCTCGAGCCCGGCGGCGAGCTCGGCCTTCACAGCCTCCAACTCGCGCGCCAGCTCCGCCTCGTCCTCGGCGCTGAGGCTGCTCGAGGGCTTGGGTTCGTCCATCTGCTCGAGCTGCCCCGAGGCGACAGCGGCGTCAAAGGCGGCGCGGGTCACCTTCACCACGCGCACGCGGCGCGGGCCGCGGCGCTGCTCGGCCGGCTGGGACTCGGAAGGGCGCTCGACCGGGGCCTCTGGCTTGGCGGCAAACTCGGGGGTCAGCGCCAGCGGTGCCGGCGCGGGCTCGGCGATAACGTCGTTTTCTCCGGGGCTCGTGGCCTCGTCGATCAGGTGGGCGGCGAGACCGTCCTCCGCGACCCCTGCGTCAGGCGCGGCAGAGGCAGACTCTTCGGACGCGAGACTGCCGAGCATGGCAGAGACGGCGGCCACCGTATCTGCGCCATCCTGCTGCGCCGAGTCGTCCTGATCGGCCTCGTCCTGTGCGGCGAGGGCAGAGGTGGCGGCCCCGCCCGAGACCACCGCGCGGATGCGGCGGAGCTTGGCGGCGACGCTGTCTGCGGCCTCGTCCTGCGCCGCCTCGTGCGGGGCGGCACGTGGCGCCGGTGCGGCGGAGACCTCGAAGGTGCTGTCCTCGTAGTCATACTCGTCGCCCGCGGCCTGCCCGGCCTCCGCGGCGAAGAAAGCGGCCTCGGCGGCAAGCGAATCCCTGCGCGAAAGGGCGACCTCTGCCTCGGGGTCGGCGATCTCGGATCCGGTGGCTTGCGTTTCTGCGGCTTCGGCTTGCGCCTCTGCGGCGGCGCGGGCCGCGGTTTCGGCCAGCGCCGCTTCCATGCCACGGTCCGCGTCCGGGCCGATCACCTCGGCGGCGGGCCGGGTTGGAGCGGGCCGGGAAACATCGGGCGCGGAGGCGGGTGCCGGGGACTGCGAAACCGGGGCGGCCACATCGGCGAGCGGGCCGCGCAGCACGAGCCTTCCGCCCTGTGCCTCGGCATCCAGCTGCGCCTGAAGGAGCTGAGCGGCAAGCTCGGGATCGAACTGCGGCGGTTCCGCCCCAAAGAAGCGGTCCTCGCGCACCACCCCCCGGAAGAATTGCGTCGTGTCCTTGACCACGCCAAGGGGATCCTCGAAGCCTTCCGCCGTGCAGGAGAACGTGCCGTAGGACACCGTCAGAATCTTGCTCGAACTCACCATGTTCCGCTCACTTTTCACTCGATCTGCAACAGATTGTTTACCACCGACTAGGAGACCAAAGCTGACCGAATCTGAGGTTTTCACAGTATCATTTCATGACCAAATTGTGGTCGTTTTCGAGGAAAGCCACTAAAAAGCCATGAACTTCGACCCGATCCGATCACACTCTCCCGTCCTGCTGGTCGGAGGAGGCGACTGCCCGGCCGACATGCTCCTGCCGTTACTGGCGCGGACGAAAACGCGGGTCGCCGCGGATGGCGGGGCCGCGGCGCTGCTGTCGGCAGACGTGACCCCCGACGCGGTGATCGGCGATCTCGACTCGCTGACCTCAGAGCACCGCGCCCGGATCCCCGCCGCGCGCATCCACCGCATCGCCGAGCAGGACAGCACCGATTTCGACAAGTGCCTGCGCAGTATCGAGGCACCTCTGATCTACGCGGCGGGGTTTCTCGGCGCGCGGCTCGACCACCAGCTGGCGGCGATGACGGTGCTGGCGCGGCGCCCCGACCGCCCCTGCCTGCTGGTCGGGCGCGAGGACGTCGTCGCTCTCTGCCCGCCCGAGCTAGCGCTCGATCTGCCGGTCGGCAGCCGCTTCTCGCTCTACCCGATGGCCGAGGTCGGCGGAACGAGCCAGGGCCTGCGCTGGCCGATCGACGGGCTGCGCTTCACCCCCGACCTGCTCACCGGCACGTCGAACGAGACCGATGCACCGCGCGTCACGCTGCACCTCGATGCGCCGAAGATGCTGGTCATTCTGCCGGTGACGGCGCTGGCTGCGCTGGAACGGGCGCTTCTCGAAGCGCCCTCGCGATGGCCCGCTCGCGCATGAGGATATAGAGCCCCGAGGCGACGGTGACGCAGATGCCCACCGTCGCGAGCCCGTTCGGCAGGTCCGCGAAGACCGCGAAGCCGATGATCGTGGCGACGGGAATCTCGAGGTACTGCATCGGCGCCAGCGTGGCCCCCGGCGCAAAGCGCAGCGACCACGTCATCAGCAGATGCGCGAGCGTCCCCAGAAGCCCGATCGCGACGATCAGCCCCCAGACCGGTGCGCTTGGCTGGCTCAGCGCGAGCCCGGGCACCGTGCCGCCCGGCACAAGCAGCAGCACCGGCGCCATGATCCCCACCGCGATCACGCCGGAGACGGCCTGCAGCGAGATGGCATCGACGTCGCGGGCGATCTGCCGGGTGACCAGCATGAAAAGCGCGAAATTCAGCGCGACACCGAGCGGCAGCAGCGCCGGCCAGCCGACTTCGGCAAAGGCGGGCTGAACCACGAGCAGCGTTCCGATGAAGCCCACCCCGCACGCGGCCATGCGACGCCAGCCGACCTCTTCGCCAAGCACGTAATGCCCCAGCAGCAGCGTGAAGAAGGGCATGACGAAAGCAATCGCAATGGCGTCAGCCAGTGGCAGGTAGCGCAGCGCGGCGAACATCATCGCGATGCCAAGCATGTGCATCACCGTGCGCAGCACCGTCAGCCCCAACACCCGGCCGCGCAGACGACAGACGCCCCGCGTCGCGATCATCAAAGGAATCAGCACCGCCGCCTGAATGGCGAAGCGCAGCAGCAGCAGCTGGCCGATCGAGACCTTGTCGCCAAGCAGCTTGGCCGTCGCGTCGCCCATCGGCGCCACGACACAAAAGCCAAGCATCAAGAGCACACCGAGAAGGGGACGATCACCAGCCATGACGCGCAGCGTATCCGCGCCCTCTCGACCCCACAAGGCATTCTCAGCTCCGCGTTCGAAGCGTCCCCCGGCCGGGCTCGCGCCGCCGCGAAGGCGATGACCGCGGGCATTTTCGCGGTTGCGACGACCCCGGTGCCATGCAGCAGGCGCGGCGCGGCTGCCCCAGCGCCGCGGCCCTTTGCCCCCATAGCCAAGAGCCGGGTTGCGTGTGCATCCTCCTTGGCCTACATAGCGCCCGTTCAACACAGCCGGAATGCCTGAGACGCCCCATGGAAAACGTGATCCTTATCGTGCACCTCCTCCTCGCGCTCGCGCTGATCGGCGTCGTGCTGCTCCAGCGCTCCGAAGGTGGCGGTCTCGGCATGGGCGGCGGCGGCGGGGCCATGAGCCAGCGCGCGGCTGCCACCGCGCTCGGCAAGATCACCTGGGGCCTGGCCATCGCCTTCATCATCACCTCGATCACCCTGACGGTGCTCGCAGCGAGCGATGCCAGCGGCGTGTCGGTCATGGACCGTCTCTCGGGCTCCGCTCCGGCAACCGACACGAACACCTCGGCACCGGCTCCGCTGGACACCGATGGCCTCCTGCCCCCTCCGTCGGGCGGAAATGACGCAGGCGCGGATGCGCCGATGGTTCCGAGCGCCGACTAAGAACTGCCCGACTAACAACAGCTTGAGGGCCGCCTGTCAGCCGCAACAGCATCTTGCGGTTGGCTAGACAGTGCGGCCCGAATCCTTTATACGTGGACTCCCGTGATGCTGCGGCTCGATGGGCCGTGGGTGTCCTCCTTTTTTGACGCAAATCACGGGGTCGCGCTGCCAATGGCACGTTTCATCTTCATCACCGGCGGTGTCGTTTCTTCTCTGGGCAAGGGTCTTGCCTCGGCGGCACTCGGCTCGCTGCTTCAGGCGCGGGGCTTCTCGGTTCGTCTGCGCAAGCTC
This sequence comes from Salipiger sp. PrR003, assembly GCF_010500785.1. Taxonomy (NCBI): domain Bacteria; kingdom Pseudomonadati; phylum Pseudomonadota; class Alphaproteobacteria; order Rhodobacterales; family Roseobacteraceae; genus Salipiger; species Salipiger sp. PrR003. The sequence continues at coordinate 154,439 of NZ_JAAGOV010000010.1, read as the reverse complement.
GATCCGTATCTGAACGTCGATCCGGGGACCATGAGCCCCTTCGAGCACGGCGAGGTCTTCGTCACCGATGACGGCGCCGAGACCGATCTCGATCTCGGCCACTACGAACGCTTCACCGGCGTTCCGGCGCGCAAGACCGATTCCATCTCGTCGGGCCGCATCTACACCAACGTGCTCGAGAAGGAGCGCCGCGGCGACTATCTCGGCAAGACCATCCAGGTCATTCCGCACGTCACCAACGAGATCAAGGACTTCATCTCGATCGGCGAGGACGAGGTGGACTTCATGCTCTGCGAGATCGGCGGCACGGTCGGCGACATCGAGGGCCTGCCCTTCTTCGAGGCCATCCGCCAGTTCAGCCAGGACAAGCCGCGCGGCCAGTGCGTCTTCATGCACCTGACGCTGCTGCCCTACATCAAGGCCTCGGGCGAGCTGAAGACCAAGCCGACGCAGCACTCGGTGAAGGAGCTGCGCTCGATCGGTCTCGCCCCTGACATTCTCGTCTGCCGCTCCGAGGGTCCGATCCCGCAGAAGGAACGCGAGAAGCTCGCGCTCTTCTGCAACGTGCGCTCCGACAGCGTGATCGCGGCGCAGGATCTGCCGTCGATCTACGACGCGCCGCTGGCCTACCACCGCGAAGGCCTCGACCAGGCCGTGCTCGATGCTTTCGGCATCACCCCGGCCCCCCGCCCCAACCTCGAGAAGTGGGAAGACGTTTCCGAGCGCATCCACAACCCCGAGGGCGAGGTGAACGTCGCCATCGTCGGCAAGTACACACAGCTCGAGGACGCCTATAAGTCGATCGCCGAGGCGCTGACCCACGGCGGCATGGCGAACCGGGTCAAGGTCAACGTAAGCTGGGTCGACGCCGAGCTCTTCGAGCGCGAGGATGCCGCCCCCTATCTCGAAGGCTACGACGCCATCCTCGTGCCCGGCGGCTTCGGCGAGCGCGGCACCGAAGGCAAGATCAAGGCGGCCCAGTTCGCGCGCGAGCACAAGGTGCCCTACCTCGGCATTTGCCTCGGCATGCAGATGGCGGTCATCGAGGCGGCGCGCAATGTCGCGGGCGTGGCCAAGGCCGGCTCGGAGGAGTTCGACCACGAGGCCGGCGAGAAGCGCTTCGAGCCGGTGGTCTACCACCTCAAGGAGTGGGTTCAGGGCAACCAGAAGGTCAACCGCTCGGTGGCCGACGACAAGGGCGGCACCATGCGCCTCGGTGCCTATGACGCGGTGCTGACCGAAGGGTCCAAGGTCGCCGAGGTCTACGGCACCACCGCCATCGACGAGCGCCACCGCCACCGCTACGAGGTCGACATCAAGTACCGCGAGGCGCTGGAAAAGGGCGGTCTGTGCTTCTCGGGCATGTCGCCCGACGGTCGCCTGCCCGAGATCGTCGAATGGCCGGATCACCCGTGGTTCATCGGCGTGCAGTTCCACCCCGAGCTGAAGTCGAAGCCCTTCGATCCGCATCCCCTCTTCAAGGATTTCGTCCGCGCGGCGAAAGAGGTCTCGCGGCTGGTTTGAACCCGCGCTTCAGCTGACATGAGAAACGCCCCCGAGGACTCCCTCGGGGGCGTTTTCGTTTGCCGGGAGCGGTCGCCCGGCGCTCAGCGCTCCGCCGAGGCGTGCCACGCCGACATGCCCGGCAGGCTGCGCATGATCCTGCACTCCCGCGCGAAGACATGCTGGCGCAGCTTCAGGGCGGGCCGCTCGATTCCCACCCAGGACAGATGCGCGACCAGTATGGTGAGCGGCAGGGAAAGGGCGGCGATCCAGTACCATTCGCGCATCCCGGGCAGCAGATGCGCGATCAGCTGCTGGATGATGAAATGATAGAGAAAGATGCCGTAGCTCAGATCGGCGCTCTTCAGCACCCCGAGCCGCGGCGGGTCCATGACCCCAAGCCCCACCGTGACATAGGCCATGGCCACAAGGCCGATGTATTGCCCCAGCCCGCTCACGCTGAAGCCGATGACCCCCACCAATGCGGCGATCGTCACGAGGTAGCCGTGGATCTGCACCCGGTCGCGGTAGGCGTGCAGGCAGATGCCGAGCAGGAAGGCAATCACCAGCGCCCGGCCGGTCACCGGACCCACCCAGGGATCGAACTGCCAGCCGGTCCGCAGCCCCATCTTGAGGACCGAGAAGGCGATGAAGATCGTCAGACCCGCCAGCAGCACCCGCCGGTCCTTGCGCGCTCCGGCCAGCGCAAGCACGCCCAGCCCGATGTAGCAAATCAGCTCGTAGGGCACGGTCCAGAGCTGGCCATTGGCCATGCCCGGCTCGGGGTTGGTCTCGAAGACGCCCGGCAGGTAGAGCGAGGCATTGCTCACATGGCCGGTGACGTTCAACAGGTAGCGAAAGAACTGGTCGCTGGTGAAATACTCTGGCCAGCTCAGGTTGGTGACCAGCCCGCCGACCAGCACCGCCGAGATCGTCACCTCGACGGCCAGCGCCGGATAGATGCGGATGAAGCGCAGCCCCATGAAGCTCAGCAGCGTGCGACAGCGGTAGAGGCTGCCCGCCACCAGGAAACCTGACAGGGTGAAGAACATCGGCAGCACGGTCATCGCGAGGCCGTCGATCGGGAAATGCGCCCAGACGGCGTCCATGTAGACCCTCTGCCCGTAGGCGATCTGCACGCTGTGGATCAGCAGGACCAGCACGGAGAGGGTCAGGCGCATGTAATCAAATCCGCTTGGCCGGCCCCGTGCGGCCGCCATCAAATCATCAATGGTCACTATGTCACTCCTCTGCACAGAGCCGGGCTCGGACAAGGGGGCACCCCCCGCATTGGCTGGGCCTGCACGAACAAGATGGAATATCACTTCAAACAATAGGGACGATGGTCGCGCATGGATCGGCGTTCGGCAAGCCTCAACTTCCCGTCGCGCCAAACTCCGTGCACTCGCGCCAGAGAGGCGCCACGTACCGGGGCAATCGCGCAGGTGGCGAACGATCCTAGCCGCGCTCGACTTCGAGCCCGGCAGGCGTTATCTGCGGCGGCAGGTGCAGGCCGCGTGTGAGGCCCCTGCCCCGCCCCACCCGTTGATCTGCCCATCTGCCGAGACTGCGATGCTTTCCTACCAACACGCCTTCCACGCCGGAAACCTCGCCGACCTGCAGAAGCATGCGCTGTTGGCCGAGTTGCTCTCCTACATGACGAAAAAGGACAAGCCGCTCAGCTACATCGAGACCCACGCCGGGCGCGGTCTCTACGACCTGACCTCGGCGGAGGCGGTGAAGACCGGCGAGGCGGCGCAGGGGATCGAGGCGTATCAGGGCATCTTCCGCCAAGGGCACCCCTATCTGCAGGCGCTCGCCGAGGTGCGCCGCGAGCACGGCCCGAGCGCCTATCCCGGCTCGCCGATGATCGCAGCCAAACTCTTGCGATCGCAGGACAAGCTCCACCTCGCCGAGCTCCATCCGCAGGAGCACGCGGCGCTGACCCGGGCGCTGCGCGCACCCAATATCGCGATCCACCGGCAGGACGGTTTCGATCTTGCGCAGAGCCTCTGCCCGCCCGATCCGCGACGCGGCGTGATGCTCGTCGACCCGCCCTACGAACTCAAGCAGGACTATGTCGAGCTGCCCAAGCTGTTCCGGCAGATCGCGAAGAAGTGGAATGTCGGCGTGCTGGCGCTCTGGTACCCGATCCTCAGCTCCGCCGCGCATGTGGCGATGCTCGCCCAGCTCTCCGAAGATTTCCCCGGCGCGCTCTGCCACGAGATCCGCTTCCCGCCGGCGCGCGAGGGGCACCGGATGATCGGCTCTGGCATGTTCATCGTGAACCCGCCCTGGGGTCTTGCCGAGGCCGGTGCCGAACTTACCGATCGGCTGCGCGCTGCCGGCGCCCTCGGCTGACCGTTTTCTGCCATTGCCCAGCCCCGCAAGCTGACGCAGAGTAATGCCGTTGACACATGCCAACGGGAGACAGATGGCCCCCTCCTTCCTGCAGCGCCCACCCGCACGCCAGCCGAGACAGCCGTGGCGCGCGGGCTGAAATTCTGGATGGCGGCCCCCGAGGCCACGCCTCTGGAGCCCTGCGACGTGCCGCTGGCGCTCGGGGCGCTGCTGCTGCGCGCCGCCGCCGAGGCGCAGGGCGCGCCGCCATTGATCGGCGTGGCGCTGGTCGATGCGGTGCTGGCGCGGCGCCATGAGCTGACCCAGCGCGAGGCTGCCGAGATGCGGCTGACGTGCCAAGCTGTCGCCGCCGCCGCCCCCGATACCGCCTGTTTTGCCGCCATGCTCGCCCGCGCCGTGGGCTACCGCGATCGGCTGGCGCTGGCGCATTGCCTCTGCGACGTGATGGCTGGCAGCGATCCTGCCCCGAGCACCCGGCAGACCGCACTGTGGTTGGCCGAACACCTGCTCTTCGTCGCGCCCTGCGATCTTTCCGCGAGCCGGACGGGTTAGGGCATCCGGGGCGCCGTCCCCATCCGCTGCGCGCACTCCCCGGGACATTTTCGCCACGAAGAAAGCCCGTCGGCGCGCGTCTTTACACGATCGCGCGCGGGGCGTTGGCGCGGCGGCGCAAGGCGGCTATATCTTGCGCATGTTCGCTGATTTCCTCAAACGGCTGGTCGATCCCGGCCCCGACCGCCTGCCCGACGCCGATGCGCGGCTGGCGCTCTGCGCTTTGCTGGTGCGCGTCGCGCGCGCCGACGAGACCTACGACCAATCCGAGCAGGACCGGATCGACCGGATCGCCGCCACGCGATATGGGCTCTCGCCCTTCGAGGCCACGCGGCTGCGCCGCGACGCCGAAGCGCTGGAGGCCGAGGCCCCGGACACCGTGCGCTTCACCCGGGCCATAAAGGATGCCGTGGCCTATGAGGACCGCATCGCTGTGATCGAGGCGCTGTGGCAAGTGGCGCTCGCCGACGGCAGCCGCGACGATGAGGAAGACGCGGTGCTGCGGCTGGTCGCGAACCTTCTCGGCATCAACGACAGGGATTCGGCGTTGGCCCGGCAACGGGTGGAAGCCGCGGGCTGATGCCCACCGGCAGCGGCTGAAATCCGGGTATATGCCAATTTACGCCGCGCAAAGCACAAGACAGCCGCCGTTTTGCGCATGGACAATCAGGCCATTTTGCGCCCATTCTCGCCGCCAATATCAGCAACAGCCCAAGAAGGTTTGGCTTGACCGATCCAGCCCAAGCTCCAGTCATCGAGATCCGCGATCTGCACAAGGCCTACGGCGAGCTTGAAGTGCTCAAAGGGGTCAGCATCACCGCAAAGCGTGGTGACGTGGTCTCCCTGATCGGCTCGTCGGGCTCCGGCAAGTCGACGCTCCTGCGCTGCTGCAACCTGCTCGAGGACAGCCAGCAGGGCGAGATCATGTTCAAGGGAGAGCCGGTGCGCTGGCACGGCAGCGGGCATCACCGTCGTCCGGCCGACCCAAAGCAGGTGCTGCGCATTCGCACGAACTTGTCGATGGTGTTCCAGCAGTTCAACCTCTGGGCCCATATGACGATCCTGCAGAACGTCATGGAAGCGCCGCTCACCGTACTTGGCCGCCCGCGCGACGAGGTCGAGGCCGCCGCAAGGCGCTATCTCGACAAGGTCGGTATCGGCGACAAGGCCGACGCCTGGCCTGCGCAGCTTTCGGGCGGCCAGCAGCAGCGCGCGGCGATCGCGCGCGGGCTCTGCATGGAGCCCGAGGCGCTGCTTTTCGACGAGCCGACGTCGGCGCTCGATCCCGAGCTGGAACAGGAAGTTGTGAAGGTGATCAAGGATCTCGCCGCCGAAGGGCGGACCATGATCATCGTGACACATGACATGAAGATGGCCCATGACGTGAGCGATCACGTGGTGTTCCTGCACAAGGGGCTCATCGAGGAAGAGGGCGCCCCGGCCGAGCTGTTCGGCGCGCCGAAATCGGAACGGCTGCAGGGCTTCCTGCGGTCGACCAGCCACGTCTGACGGGCGGCAGAGACCACCCCGGACATGTATATAACCAGGGAGCAACTCCAATGAAATCCATCCTTCTCGGCACCGCCGCGCTGGCCATGACCGCCTCGATGGCGCTGGCCCAGGACGTCGTGCGCATGGGCACCGAGGGCGCCTACCCTCCGTACAACTTCATCAACGACAGCGGTGAAGTGGACGGTTTCGAGCGCGAACTGGGCGACGAGCTCTGCACCCGCGCCGAGGTGACCTGCGAGTGGGTGACCAACGACTGGGACTCGATCATCCCCAACCTCGTGTCGGGCAACTACGACACCATCATGGCCGGCATGTCGATCACCCCCGACCGTGAGGAAGTCATCGGCTTCACCCAGAACTACACCCAGCCCGATCCCTCGGCGTACCTGGTGCTGTCGGGCAACGACGGCATCGACCTCTCGGGCGCGGTGATCGCCGCACAGACCGGCACCATCCAGGCGGCCTTTGTCGCCGAGATGGGCGCGACGCTGGTCGAATATGCCACCCCCGACGAGACCGTCGCCGCCGTGCGCAACGGCGAGGCGGACGCGGTGCTCGCGGACAAGAGCTACCTCGTGCCGGTTGCCGACGAGAGCGACGACGTGATGCTGCTCGACAAGGACGAGCTGATCGGTGGCGGCGTCGGCATGGGCCTGCGCCAGAGCGACACCGAGCTGAAGGAAAAGTTCGACGCGGCGATCCAGTCGATGAAAGACGACGGCTCGCTCAACGCGCTGATCGAAAAGTGGGAAATCGGCGCCTCGTTCTGAGCGCCCCAGAGCGAGGGGGCCCCTGCGGCCCCCTCGACGGCTGATAAGACATGTTCTCCTGGTGTACCGACCCCAATGCGATCGACGGCCTGGCATGGCTGAGCTGCTACCTGACCACGGGCAAGCACCTGTCGATCTATGTCTCGGTAGGCACCGTGCTGCTGCTGCTGGCGGTCGCCGCACCCGTCGCGCTTGCTTTCGGCTTCGGCGGCGCCATGGCCGCGCGCTCGCATTTCCCGCCGCTGTCCTGGCTCGGGAAGGCCTATATCGCCATCGTGCGCGGCGTGCCGGATATCGCCTTCTTCCTGTTCTTCGTGATCGCCCTCGACCAGTTCTTCGAGTGGATACGGCACGAGGTGAAATGTCCCGACTGGGACCAGCCGATCCGCCAAGGCAATGATTTCGTGGTCTGCCCCGAGGCAAAGCTGCCGCTCTCGACCGCCGCCCAATGGGTGCACGAGACGTACGGCTTCTCGCTCGCGGTGCTGACCTTCTCGATCGTCTTCGGCGCCTTTGCCGCCAACGTGCTCTTCGGCGCCATGCGCGCCGTGCCCCATGCCCAGCTCGAGACCGCCGAGGCCTATGGCATGAGCCGCCGCCAGACCTTCTGGCGCATCCTTGTGCCGCAGATGTGGGTCTACGCCCTGCCCGGCCTGTCGAACCTCTGGATGGTGCTGATCAAGGCCACGCCGCTGCTGTTCCTGCTGGGGGTCGAGGATATCGTCTATTGGGCGCGCGAGCTGGGCGGGTCGAAAACCGCGAAATTCACCGATTACCCGCACCCCGACTGGCGCGTGTGGTACTTCCTGGCGCTGCTGGTGTTCTACCTCGCCTTCACCCGCGTGTCGGAAATCGTTCTGGGCCGGATCATGAAACGGCTCACCCATGGGCAGGCGACCATGGGCGGCGAAGCGCAGAGGAAGGCCGCATGAGCTGCTGGGAAACCATCGCCGACTACGGGCTGCGCTCTATTGGCATCGGCGAGCGGCTGCTGCCGCGCGACAATTTCACCCTGTGCCAGCAGGTCACGCTGATCGGCTCGGGCATGCTGTGGAACATCTACTTCGGCGTGGTCGCTTTGGTCACCGGCTTTTTCCTCGCAACGGCGCTGGCGCTCGGAAAGGCGTCCAGGGTCACGCCAGTGCGGAAGCTGGCGGAATGGGTGATCTTCGTCTTCCGCGGCTCGCCGCTGTTCATCCAGTTCTTCTTCGCCTATTTCCTGTTCCTCAGCCTCAAGAGCGTGTCGCCCGCCTTCGACCCGCTGACTTCGGCATGGCTCGGGGCGGCGCTGGTGCTGTTCCTGAACACCGCGGCCTATACCGGCGAGATCTTCTACGGGGCGCTGCTGTCGGTCCCGCGGGGCGATGTCGAGGCGGCGGATGCCTATGGTTTCTCGGGCTGGCCGCGCTTCAGGCGGATTGTCTGGCCGACCATGCTGCGGCTGGCCTGGCCCGCCTATACCAACGAGGCGATCTTCCTCTTCCATGCCACGACGCTGGTCTTCTTCTCGGGCTTCCCGGCGTGGCAGCAACGCGGCGACGCGCTCTATTACGCGAACTACTTCGCCGACAAGACCTTCAACCCCTTCGTGCCCTATCCGATCCTCGCGGGGTTCTTCATCCTGCTGACGCTCTGCGTGGTGGGGATCTTCGGGCTGATCAACAAGCGGCTGAACCGGCACCTGCCGAAGGAACGCCGCCAGAAGATGCGGATGCGCCCCCGGCTGCTGATGCGCTGAGCCGCCGACGCACGAGACGCGAGAGCCGGACGCCACCCCAGCGCCCGGCTTTTTCATGATCGCTTTCCCGGCCGCGTCACGCCCAGCCGTTCATCTTTCCAAAAATACTCGCTTTCTTCCCCCCAACCCCCGCTTGCCAGTCAGCATCCGACTCGCTACGCTGAATTTGATCAAATTCTTGGACAGAAAATGACAGACCCGAAAACCTGGCTCCGCAAGAACCCCCAGGTCCGCACCATCCGTGTGGCCGCATGCGACCTCAACGGACAGCCGCGCGGCAAGCGCGTTCCTTCCCGCTTCGCTCACAAGGTCGTCGAGGACGGCACTCGCTTCCCCTTCTCGGCGCTGAATCTCGACATCTGGGGCGAGGACATCGACGACAGCCCGCTGGTCTTTGAATCCGGCGACCGCGATGGCGTTCTGAAACCCACCGAGCGCGGCTTCGTGCCCATGCCCTGGCTCGAGGCGCCCACCGCCCTGCTGCCGATCTGGATGTTCCACGAGGGCGGCAAGCCCTACGAGGGCGACCCCCGCCACGCGCTGGCGCAGGTGGTCAACCGCTACAAGCGCCACGGGCTGACCCCGGTGGTCGCGCTCGAGATGGAATTCTTCCTGATCGACGACAGCGCCAAGAAGCTGCAGGTGCCGGTCTCGCCCCGCTCGGGCAAGCGCCGCAAGGCCGCCGAAGTGCTCTCGATCCGCGCGCTCGACACTTTCGACATCTTCTTCACCGATCTCTACGATGCCTGCGAGGACATGGACATCCCCGCCGACACCGCCATCTCCGAGGCAGGTCTGGGGCAGTTCGAGATCAACATGATGCATCAGGACGACGCGCTGCGCGCCGCCGATGACGCCTGGCTCTTCAAGATGCTGCTGAAGGGGCTGGCCCGCCGCCACGGCTTTGCCGCGTCGTTCATGGCCAAACCCTACGAGGACTACGCAGGTTCGGGGATGCATATGCATTTCTCGGTGCTCGACGAGGACGGCAACAACATCTTCGATGATGGCGGTCCGAAGGGCACCGACGTGCTGCGCCACGCCATCGGCGGATGTGTCGAAGCCATGCACGACAGCACCCTGATCTTCGCGCCGCACCTCAACTCCTACGAACGTCTGATCCCCGAGAACCACGCCCCCTGCGGCATCTCCTGGGCCTACGAGAACCGCACCGCAGCCATCCGTGTGCCCTCGGGCAGCCCGGCGGCGCGGCGGATCGAGCACCGCGTGGCGGGCGGCGACGTGAACCCCTACCTGCTGATGGCCACCATCCTCGGCGCGGCGCTCAATGGCATTGAGGACGAGATCGAGCCACCCGAGCCGATCACCGGCAACGCCTACGCGCAGGACCTTCCAATGATCCCGACGGACTGGGTCTCGGCCATGGACGCCTTCGAGACGAGCGAGATCATGCCCCGCATCCTGCCGCAGGAGCTGATCCGCAACCTGCTGCTGACCAAGCGGCAGGAGCAGCTCTACATGACCGAGCTCTCGCCGCTCGAACAGGTCGAAATCTACCTAGATACAGTCTGAGCACGGCCTTGCCGCCTCGTCGCGGCAAGTCTACCTTTGCGCCAGAAACCACATGTGTGATCCATGAAAATCGGCATACTGCAAACCGGCCTCGTCCCCGCGGAACTCGCGGGTGAGACCGGTGAATACCCCGCCTTCTTTGCCCGGCTCCTCGACGGCTACGGCTTCGACTTTCAAAGCTGGTCGGTGGTGAATGGCGAGTTCCCAGACGGCCCCGAGTCGGCGGACGGCTGGCTCATCACCGGCTCGCGCCACGGCGCCTACGAGGATCACGCCTGGATCCCGCCGCTCGAGCAGCTGATCCGCGACATCTACGCCGCCGAAAAGCCGCTGATCGGCGTGTGCTTCGGCCACCAGATCATCGCGCAGGCGCTTGGCGGCAAGGTCGAGAAGCACCCCGGCGGCTGGGTCGTCGGGCCGACAACCTATCGCTTCAAGGACGGGCAGGAAAAGGTGATCAATGCCTGGCACCAGGATCAGGTCACAGAGCTGCCGCAGGGGGCCGAGGTCGTGGCCAGCTCCGACTTCTGCGATTACGCCGCCCTGCTCTATCCGGGCCATGCCTACACGGTGCAGCCCCATCCCGAGTTCAGCGACGATTTCACCCGCGCCCTGATCGAGACCCGCGGCCCCGGCGTGGTTCCGCAGGAGCGGCTCGACGCCGCCGGCAAGGCGCTCGGCACCCCGCTCGACCAGCGGGCGGTGGCCGATCAATTCGCGCATTTCTTCAAGCAAAAGGCTCTCGCATGACCGAAGACTGGACAGGCCAGCTTCCGCAACCCGCCACCGCCTATCTCGAAGGGCGGCGGCTCGACGAGGTCGAATGCGTGATCGCCGACTTGCCCGGCATTGCCCGCGGCAAGGCGGTTCCGGCCTCGAAGTTCGCACGGCAGGACTATTTCCACCTGCCCGAGTCGATCTTCTACCAGACGATCACCGGCGACTGGGGCGAGGCGGCGGACGAGACCGTCGGCTTCATCGAGCGTGACATGATCCTGCGCCCGGACATGAGCACCGCCACCGCCGCGCCCTGGACCGCTGACTGGACACTTCAGGTGATCCATGACGCGTTCGACCGCAAGGGCGAGCCGGTCCCTGCCGCGCCGCGCAACGTGCTCAAGCGCGTTGTCGAGCTTTACCGCAAGCAGGGCTGGGAGCCCGTGGTGGCGCCCGAGATGGAATTCTTCCTGGTGGCGCGCAACGTTGATCCGGCCAAGGACATCAAGCCCATGATGGGCCGTTCGGGTCGACCCGCCGCTGCCCGCCAGGCCTATTCGATGACCGCGGTCGACGAGTTCGGCCCGGTGATCGACGACATCTACGACTTCGCAGAGGCGCAGGGCTTCGAGATCGACGGCATCACCCAGGAGGGCGGCGCCGGTCAGCTCGAGATCAACCTGCAGCACGGCGACCCGGTCAAGCTGGCCGACGAAATCTTCTATTTCAAGCGCCTGATCCGCGAGGCGGCGCTGCGCCACGACTGCTTCGCCACCTTCATGGCCAAGCCGATCGCCGACGAGCCCGGCTCGGCAATGCACATCCACCACTCGGTGATGGACATCGAGACCGGCCGCAACATCTTCTCCGGCCCCGCCGGAGGCGAGACCGACGCCTTCTTCCACTTCATCGGCGGGCTGCAGACCTACCTGCCCGCGGCCATCGCTGTGCTTGCGCCCTACGTCAACAGCTACCGCCGCTACGTGCGCGACAGCGCAGCGCCGATCAACCTCGAATGGGGCCGCGACAACCGGACCACCGGTATTCGCATCCCGATTTCCGGTCCCTCCGCGCGCCGCGTCGAGAACCGCCTCGCCGGGATGGACTGCAACCCCTACCTCGGCATCGCCGCCTCGCTGGCCTGCGGCTACCTCGGCCTGATGGAGGAACTGCGGCCCTCGAAACAATTCCGCGGCGACGCCTACGAAGGCGAGGGAGACATTCCGCGCGTGCTGGGCCAGGCGCTCGACATCTTCGACGAGGCGACCAAGCTGCACGAGGTGCTGGGACCGGAGTTCGCGCGCGTCTATTCGATCGTGAAGCGCACCGAGTACGAGGAGTTCCTTGCCGTGATCTCCCCCTGGGAGCGCGAGCACCTGCTGCTCAACGTCTGAGCGCGCGCCATCGCCCGAGGCGTCGGCGGGGGTGCCCCCACCCCCGGGATATTTTCGCCTAGAAGAAACCACGGGAGACGCCTTATGGACCTGCTGTTCTCCAACGACCGGCGCGGCGAGTATCCGCAGAGCTGGTACGCAGCCACCGCGGAGATGTTGCCGCCCTTCCCCAAGCTCGAGGGTGAGGCGCGGGCCGATGTCTGCGTCATTGGCGGCGGCTATACCGGGCTGTCGGCCGCGCTGCACCTTGCCGAGGCCGGGCTCGACGTGGCGCTGCTCGAGGCGCATCGTGTGGGCTTCGGCGCCTCGGGGCGCAATGGCGGGCAGCTCGGCTCGGGGCAGAGGCAGGATCAGCTGAGCCTTGAGAAGATGGTCGGCGAAGGCAACGCGCGGGTTCTCTGGGATCTGGGCGAAGAGGCCAAGGAGCTCTGCCGCTCGCTGATCGCCAAGCATCAGATCGACTGTTACCTGCGTGACGGCGTCGCCTGGTGCGGCTCGAGCAAGGGCGACGTGGAGCACCTGCACCACTATGCCGCGCACATGGGCGAGAAATACGGCTACCAGATCGAGGCGCTGGACCGCGAGGCCTTCCACGCGCTCTGCCCCTCGCCCGACTATCGCGGCGGGGTGCTCGATATGGGCGCGGCGCATCTGCACCCGCTGCGCTTTGCGCTGGGGCTGGCCAAGGCCGCCGCCGGAGCCGGGGCACGGATCTACGAGACCAGTCATGTCGAGAGCGTCGAGCAGGGACGCGAGGTGCTGATCCACACCAGCGGCGGCACTCTGCGTGCGGGTCAGGTGATCTTTGCCTGCAACGGCTATCTTGGCGGGCTCGAGCCGAAGGTCGCGGCGAAGGTCATGCCGATCAACAACTTTATTGTCGCCACCGAGCCGCTCGGAGAACGCGCCCGCGACGTGCTCACCCGCGACGTGGCAGTGGCGGATTCCAAATTCGTGGTGAACTACTTCCGGCTCAGCCACGACGGGCGGCTGCTGTTCGGCGGCGGCGAAAGTTACGGCTACCGCTTCCCCGCTGACATCAAGGCGCTGGTGCGCAAGCCGATGCTGGAGATCTTCCCGCAGCTCGAGGACGCGCGCCTCGACTACGCCTGGGGCGGCACGCTGGCGATCACAATGAAGCGCCTGCCGCTGCTGGCCCGGCTCGGGCCCAACGTGCTCACCGCCTCGGGCTATTCCGGCCACGGGGTGGGCACCGCGGTGCACGCAGGGCGACTGCTGGCCGAGGCGGTGCGCGGACAGTCGGCGGGGTTCGACGCCATGGCGTCCCTGCCGGTGCCCGGCTTCCCGGGGGGCGCGGCGCTGCGCACGCCGCTTCTGGCGCTGGCGATGAGCTGGTACGCGCTGCGCGACCGCATCGGGATCTGAGACTGCCGCCGGGCAAGTTTCCGCAAGGCCTCCCCCCGGGGAGGCCTTTTCACTTGGCTGTCACAGATCAGGTGTTTAAGTTTTTCAGAAGAAACAATTTGGGTTTAGTGATATGAGCAGCCTTCCGAACATGCATGATGCGGAGCCCATTCCCGAAGACGCCCGCGCCGAGATCGACCGCCTGCTGCTGTCGGGCGATTTGTTCCGCTACACCGCCCCCGAGAACGCGCCTGTCGCCCTGCTTGAACGCGAGTTCGCAGCGCTGCTGGGCAGCAAATACGCGCTGGCGGTGTCGAGTTGCTCGGCGGCGCTCTTCCTGTCGCTGAAGGCGCTGGACCTGCCACGCGGCGCCAAGGTTCTGATCCCCGGCTTCACATTCGCCGCCGTTCCCTCCTCGATCGTGCATGCGGACTGCGTGCCGGTGCTCTGCGAGGTCGGCGAGAACTACCGCATCGACATCGCCGATTTCGAGGCCAAGCTCGAGGGCGTCAGCGCGGTGATCATCAGCCACATGCGCGGCCACACCTCGGACATGGACGCGATCCTGGCGCTTTGCGACGCGCGCGGCCTGCCGGTGATCGAGGATGCGGCGCATTCGCTCGGCACCACTTGGGCGGGGCGCAACATCGGCACGCTGGGCCGGGTCGGCTGCTTCTCGTTCCAGAGCTACAAGCTGGTCAATGCCGGCGAGGGCGGCATCCTGATCACCGATGATGCCGAATTGGTGGCGCGGGCGGTAATCCTCTCGGGCGCCTACGAACACAATTGGCGCAAGCATATGGCGCCGGGGGACAATTCCCCCGAGTTGGAAGAGGCCTTTGACCGCTGGCAGAACCGCCTTCCACTTTACAACCTGCGCCTATCCAACCTCGCCGCCGCGGTGATCCGCCCGCAGCTTGAGCACGTCGCGCGCCGTGTCCGCGACGGGCGGCGCAACCATGACCACGTGGCGGCACTCCTCAACCGCTCGCCCTGGATCGAGGTGCCGGAGAAGCTGGCGCCTGAGGAGCGCGCGCCGGACTCGCTGCAGTTCAACCTCACCGGGATGAGCGCCGGGGAGATGCGTGCCTTCCTGTCTGCCGCCGAGGCGGGCGGCGTGAAGGTGCAGCTCTTCGGGCTCTCGACAGACAATGCCCGGGCCTTCTGGAACTGGCAGTTCCTCGAGGAGGTGCCCGAGCTGCCGCGCACCCGCGCCATGCTCGAGCGCGCCTGCGACACCCGCCTGCCCGCCCGGCTAAGCCTCGCCGACTGCGAGGCAGTGGCCGAGGTGCTGATAGGCGCCGCCGAGAGCGTGATGGGTCCGCTGCGCGCCTACGGCACCTGAGCTTCGTCGGCGGGCGGCTTGCGGCGAAGACGCCCAAGCAGCCGCCCGTCGGTCACCACCAGCCCGGCGGCGATGATCCCGAGGCCGAGGTAGACGCCGGGCGGAAGCTGCTCGCCAAGGACGACGCGCCCGATGACAATGGCGAAGGGGGGAATGAGCAGAGTGACCAACATCAGGTTCGCCGCGCCCGCCCGGGAGAGAATCGCGAAGTAAAGGATGAAGGCCAGCGCCGTGGCCAGCAGCGACAGGCCCAGCAGCGCAGCCCAGACGCGCGGCGCGTAATCAAGCGTCGGCAGCCCGTCCTGCCAGAGCACCAGCGGCAGCATGATCACCGCGGCGCCCGCCAGCATGCCGAAGGCGTTGGCCAGCGGTGGCTGCCCGGCGAGCCGCAATTTGCCCCAGACGCTGGCCAGCGAGTAGCTCAGCGCCGCCAACAGCACCGCCCCCTGCCCCAGGTTGCGCGGATCGAGCGTGGTGAGCCGGTCCGGGCCGATCACCACCGCCACCCCGGCCAAGCCCAGGCCCGCCCCGGCCACCTTGCGCCAGCTCAGCCGCTCGTCGCGCAGCAAAAGCCCTGCCACCACCGCGCCCAGCACACCGGTCGAGGCGTTGAGGATCGCCGCCAGCCCGCTCTCGATATGGGTCTGGCCCCAAAAGATCAGCGTGAAGGGCAAGGCGTTGTTGAGTGCACCCATGACCAGGTAGGCTCCCCAGAGTCGCGGCGCGCGCGGCAGCTTGACCCCACGCAGGCGCAGCACCAGCCAGAGCGCGACGGCCGCGATCACCACCCGGTGCAGCGTCACCTGCATCGGGCTGAGTTCGGTCAGCGCGATTTCCGCAAAGAGGAAGGTGCTGCCCCAGAGCGCGGCCAGCGTGAGCAGCAACAGGCCCGAGCGGCGGTCGATGCGGAGAGAAGATGCGGTGTCCATCCCCTTCCTTTGCCGCAAGCCGCCTGCAGAGGAAATCCGAATCCTGCGCATTGCCGCGGCGGCGCTGAAAGTCGTGCTCTCGGGCGCCCCCCGAAACACCTCGGGCCCCGAAGGGCCCGCCGCGTCACTTGTCCATTTTCGAGAGCTTCTGCTGCAACTCGGCGAGCTGTTTCTTTATGGCGGCGAGGTCTTCCTCGCTTTCGCCTTGCGGCTCTTCCTTCTCGGGGCCGGACCAGCTCTTGCCCATGTTCCCGGCCATCGCCTTGAGGAAGGCCTCCTGCTGCGCCTGCATCGCCTCGAGCCCCGGGATTTTCGGCATCATCGGGTTCATGTGGCTCATGCTGTCCGCCCATTTGCTTTGGCTGTCGCGGAACATCTCGAAGCTGGCGGCAAGAAACTGCGGCACGACCGAGGTCGCCTGCGTGGTGTAGCTGCGCACGAGGTCGGTCAGCACGTTGATCGGCAGAACGCTCTCGCCGCGGCTCTCGTGCTCGGCGACGATCTGCAGCAGGTATTGCCGTGTAAGATCATCCCCCGACTTCAGATCGATGATCTGCACGTCGCGGCCGTCCCGAATGAAGCCCGAGATATCCTCGAGCGTCACGTAGTCGCTGGTCTCGGTATTGTAGAGCCGCCTGCTCGCGTAACGTTTGATGAGCAGCGGTTTTTCCTTGTCAGCCACGATGGACCCTCCCTCCACGCAGAGTTGAGAAGAAGCCTATGCGAGCGCAGAAAAAAAGAAAAGCATCAGTTTCACTGACACTTGCCGAGCGCGGCCAGCGATTTCGCTGCGCCGCGGCCCGGAAAATGCTGCGCAGCATCACCCCTGCGGCGCCGCAGCGAAGATGCGGTCGACAAAGGCCTGGGTGCCACGGCAGAACTCCAGCGGCAGCGGATAGTCCGCCGCGCCCATCGCTGCCCGGTTGAAGGCCTCGACCTGCAACACGTAATGATTCTCGGCCGGCCAGCGCCAGGTCCGGGTTTCCAGCCCCGGGCCGTGCAGCTCGAGCCGCGCCTCGCCGAAGACCTGCACGTTGAATGGCACAGGCAGGCGCATCACCGCCTTGGTCCCATGCAGCACGATCTCCTGCCAGGGCGCGGCACGGGTCGAGACGCGGCCGGTGTAGAGGAACCCCGGGAAGCGCGCCATCACGTGGGCACTGGCGTCGACCTCGTTCTGCCAGTCGATATCGGCGGCCAGGATCTCGCCAGGCTCCTGCCCCGTGATCAGCCGCACCGAGCCGAGGGCGTAGACGCCCACATCGCGCAACGCGCCGCCACCGACATCTGCCTGGTTGCGGATATTGCCGAGGTCGTCGTTGTAGAAACTATGGGTGCTGTCGACCCGCACCAGGTCGCCGATCTCGCCCGCCTGCAGAAGCTCGCGCGCCTTGGCGAACTGGGGGTGGTGCGCCACCATCCACGCCTCGGCCACCAACTTTCCCGTCGCCTGCCGCACGGCGATCAGCTCGTCTATCTCCTCGGCCCTCATCGCGATGGGTTTTTCACAAAGGACGTGCTTGCCGGCGTCGGCGGCCTTGCGGCTCCACTCTACATGCAGGCTGTTCGGCAGCGGGATGTAGACCGCATCGATCTCCGGATCGGCCAGAAGCGCCGCGTAGCCCTCATGCACCTTCAGCCCTGGCGCGAATTCGGCAAAGGGCACGGCCTTTTCCGGCTTGGAGGTGGCGATGGCGCTCAGCGCGCCGCCCCGCGCGGCGTGGATCGCGGGACCCATGTAGTTCTTCGCGAAATTGGCGGCGCCAAGGATGCCCCATCTGACGTGGTCGGCCATGATCTCTTCCCTTTTTGTGTCGCGCCTGATGTTAGCGCCCGCAGCGTCCCTCGCAAGCAAAACGCCCGCCGCAGGGCGACGGGCGTTCAAGGGGCCTTGCAAGACAGGATCAGGCGTCGGTGAGCATCCCCTGCTCCACCGCCAATTCACGCATGCGCTTCTGCAGCTTCTCGAAGGCGCGCACCTCGATCTGCCGAATCCGCTCGCGGCTGACGTCATAGATGCCCGACAGCTCCTCAAGCGTCACCGCCTGCTCGGCAAGACGGCGCTGGGTGAGAATGTCCTTCTCGCGTTCATTCAGCACGTCCATGGCTTGCGCCAGCAGGGCACGGCGCGCGTCCAGCTCGTCGCGCTCGGCATAATCGGCGGCCTGATCGGCGTCTTCATCTTCGAGCCAGTCCTGCCATTGCATTGACCCTTCGCCCTCGGAGCCGACAGTGGCGTTGAGCGAGGCATCTCCGCCCGACATGCGCCGGTTCATAGAGATCACCTCGTCCTCGGATACGCCGAGGTCGGTGGCGATCTTCTCGACGTGCTCGGGGCGCAGGTCACCCTCCTCCAGCGCACCGATGCGGTTTTTCGCTTTGCGCAGGTTGAAGAAGAGCTTCTTCTGCGCCGAGGTGGTGCCGAGCTTCACGAGGCTCCAGGACCGCAGGATGTATTCCTGGATCGAGGCACGGATCCACCACATGGCGTAGGTCGCAAGGCGGAAGCCCTTCTCGGGGTCGAAGCGTTTCACCGCCTGCATCAGGCCGACGTTGGCCTCCGAGATCACCTCGGCCTGCGGCAGGCCGTAGCCGCGGTAGCCCATGGCGATCTTCGCCGCGAGACGCAGGTGGCTGGTGACCATCTTGTGGGCCGACTCGGCGTCCTGCTCCTCGACCCAGCGCTTAGCCAGCATGTATTCCTCTTCCGGTTCCAGCAGAGGGAACTTCCGAATCTCCTGCAGGTAACGGCTGAGGCCGGCTTCCGGCGATGGCGCCGGCAGATTCGCATAGTTGCTCACGTGCCCCTTCCTCCAATGTTATGAGGGTTAACATGCCATATGGGCAGCCCCTCGGTGGAATTCAACCACCCCGCTGTGCACGGATGCACCATAGGGTGTTCAAGGTTTTCACGTGTTTAACGCATGGTCCCGGTGTGCGGATCCGGATTTTGGCGACCTCACGCAGATGCGAAGGATATGTCACTCGCCGCGCAGTGTCTGCAGCAGATGTGCCATGTCCGTGGGAAGCTCCGCCTCGAAGCGCAGCGCGTCGCCGGTCACCGGGTGCTCGAACCCCAAAAGCGCCGCGTGCAGCGCCTGCCGGTCGAAGCGATCGACCTCTGCCACCACCTGCGAGGGCAAAGCCTTAGCGGCGATCTTGCGGCGCCCGCCGTAGACCGGATCGCCGATCAACCCATGCCCGGCATGGGCCATGTGCACGCGGATCTGGTGGGTGCGCCCCGTCTCGAGCCGGCATTCCACCAGCGCCAGCGCCGGGGGCGTGCCGAAGGTCTCGAGCACCCGCGCCCGTGTCGTCGCATGCCGCCCCTGCCCGTCGAAATAGACCGCCTGCTTCTGCCGGTCGGTCTTGTGCCGCGCGAGGCCGGACTGGATGCGGATCACCTCTCCGGGCTCGACCGACACGCCTTTCACGCCGCGCAGCCGCGGATCGGCGGTCGAGGGCACCCCGTGCACCACCGCCAGATAGGCGCGCTCGGCGCTGTGCTTTTCGAATTGCGCGGCAAGGCCGTGATGCGCACGGTCGGATTTCGCCACCACCAGCAGACCCGAGGTATCCTTGTCGATCCGGTGCACGATGCCCGGCCGTTTCATCCCTCCGACACCCGAGAGCGCCTCGCCGAAGTGAAACAGCAGCGCATTGACCAGCGTCCCCGAGGGCGTGCCGGGCGCCGGGTGCACGACCATACCCGCGGGCTTGTTGACCACCACGAGGTCCTCGTCTTCCCAGACGATGTCGAGCGGGATGTCCTCGGGGCCGATGTGGCTCTCCTCGGCCTGTGGCACGGAGATCTCCAGCACGTCGCCCTCCTCGACCTTCGCCTTGGGGTCGGACAGCACCTCACCCGCACGGGTGACCGCGCCCTCGGCGATGAGTTTCGCGAGACGCGTGCGCGACAGCGCGGCTTCCTCTGGCACATCGCGTGCCAGCGCCTTATCAAGACGCGGCGGCGGGGCTTCCCCGATGACGACGCGCAGAGGCTGCTCCATGTCCAATACTCCTGAAGATCCCGAAATCCTGCCCGAACCGGCCAACCTGCGCTTCCTGCGGCGGCTGGTCACGGTGCTTACGGCGGTGATGATCGCAGGGCTTGTAGCCATTGTGTCGCTGATTGTCATCCGGTTCACGGCTGCCACCAAACCGCCCGCGCCTTTGCCAGCCGAGATCGCCCTGCCCTCCGGCGCGACGGCCTCGGCCTTCACTCAGGGCGGCGATTGGTATGCCGTGGTCACCACGGATGACCAGATCCTGATCTTCGACCGGGCGACACAAGAGCTGCGCCAGACCATCACGATCACCTCTGCCGACTGACCCCCCGAGGGTATTTCTTCTACGCAAGAATACCCCGGGCAGCCCGCGCCTCTGCACGGACTGGGCAGAGGCGCAAACCGGCGCGGCACAGGGAAACTGTGCGTCTCGGCCTGTCTCATACTGATGAGGGGGAGATGGTACCGCCTTCCCGGTTCGAACGGGAGACCTCTTGATCCACAATCAAGCGCTCTAACCTACTGAGCTAAGGCGGCACGCTCGGGGGAAATAACGCCAGCCATTTTCGATTGCAAGCCCCAATCCTGAGTTAAATCGCACGCTCCCAATGCTGCTCGACGAGCGGCACCCCGAAGCTGGTCACAGGTACCGAGGACACAAGAGAAAACCCGTTCTTGGCATAGAGCGCGCAGGCGGCGTGGTGGCTTTCATGGGTCCAGAGCGTCATCCGAGTGTACCCAACGTCACGCGCGAATCCCATGCAGGTCTCGAGCAGGCGCTGGCCGAGTCCCCTGCCCCGCGCCTCCGGCAGCAGCAGGAAGAGCCGCAGCTTGGCCAGCGACTCGCCCTCTCGCGCGCCCCCGTCGACGCAGAAAATGCTGCCGAGCCGGGCCTCCCCGTCCCAAGCGATCCACCCCCGCTCGCGCGCCGGGTCATGCGCCGCCTCGAAATCCCGCAGGATGCTCTCCACAAGCGGGCCGAAGCTGTCGTCGAACCCCTCGTCGCGCGCGTAGAGCTCGGCATGCTGGCGCACCAGCCAAGCCCGATCCTCGGCAGCGTAGGGCTTCAGCTTGATGGTCTCTCGCGGCGCGTGCAACGTGGACATCCCGCCCCTCTCGCTTGCAATATGCACATCGCGGGGCTAAGCCCGCGCCATTCCAGTTTCATGGGGACGGTCATGGGGATCAACACCGAACGCGACATCGAAGCCAACCTGCAGATCGGTCCGACCGACCAGGGCATGGTGCGTCTCTACATTTACGCCGGCGATCTCGAGATCCCGATGGATTTCGATCCCGAGGAAGCTGAGGAAATCGCCGAGGAGCTGCGCGCCGCCGCGGCCACCGCGCGCAAGGTCAAGCGCTGAGACGCCAGCCCGCCTGACATTTCCAGACCTTACCCCCAGGCGCCGAGCCGCGCCTCGGGGTCGCGCAGCGCCTGCAGCCGCCGCGCCGCATGGGTGGCAAAGCGCCGGATCAGCGCGTTGCGCCGCGCGCCGCTGAGCTTCGTCTCGGGCGCCATGCGAAGGATCTCCGCATCATAGGCGTCGGCGATGATGAGGCCCGTGCCCTCGGGCAGCAGGTCGGTCGGGAACAGCTCGTCCACGGCCCAGAAATAGCGGTCGCACCAGTCGAGATAGCCCTGCCATTTGCCGTCAGACATATAATCGGCGCGGCTGCTCTTGCATTCCACCACCCAGATCTCGCCCTTTGGCCCCAGCGCCATCACGTCGACCCGGCGGCCGCGCTCAGGCACGAATTCCTCGACCGGCGCGAAGCCGAGGCTGGCAAGGTGACGACAGACGCCACGGGCCAGCAGCTGGCCGGGCATCATTGGGGTTTCGCTCAGGATGCTCATGCCTCCAATATGAACAATAGGTGAACAAAGGCAACCCGAAGCCCGCTCACTCTTTTT
Organism: Salipiger sp. PrR003; assembly: GCF_010500785.1. Lineage (NCBI taxonomy): Bacteria > Pseudomonadati > Pseudomonadota > Alphaproteobacteria > Rhodobacterales > Roseobacteraceae > Salipiger > Salipiger sp. PrR003. Next base: position 132,798 of record NZ_JAAGOV010000010.1, on the reverse strand, counting down.
TGCGCCCCCTTCACGCCTATCTCCTGTCAGATGGTTGCAGGAGGCCCCGCCCATGACAGACGCCGCAACAGACGCCCCGACGGCCGCGACAGATGACACCCGCTCCGCCCGGTCGAAGGCCCGTGGCATCCGCCACGCCCGCGAGCTCGAGTCTCACCTCGGCTGGCTCGACACCTTCTCGGGCACCGCGCTCGGCGTTCTTTCGGTGGCCTCGGGCATCTACACTTATCTCGGCGTCTCCTCGCTGCTGGAAGAGGGCGGTGCCTTCACCGTCTTTGCCGCGATCGCCTATTCGGTGGCGGTTTCCGTGGGCATCTTCGTCTTTTGGTCCTACCTGATGCGGCTGTTTCCGGCGATGCGCTCGACCCGCTCGCGCGTCGGGCTGCTGGCGGCCATGGGGCTTGGCTCGCTGGCAATCATCGCCATGTCGTCCTGGCTGAACGCGGCAGCGCTGGCGGGCTCGGCGGCGGTCGAGCAGCACCTCGCGAAGACAGTGCAGGACTACCAGGGCGCCCTCGAACGCACCCATGAGATCGCGCTTACCGGACAGTCTCTCGAGCGTGACGTGGCGCGGGTGCGGCAGAGTTTCGAAGACCTCTCGGAGCAGGAGGCACAGGGTTCGCTCTCGGGCCTCGCCGGGCGCGGCGCGGTCTTCCGCGTACTGCGCCAGAAGGCAGCGGAGCTCTCGGCGCTCGAGGCGCAGATCGCCGAGCAGACGCCGCTGGTGGACAGCGCCTTTGCCCAAGGCAACACGATCCTGTCGCGGATGCGCGCGCTGACCGTCGAGCCCGGCCCCGTCGAGCCGCGCTCGGTGGAATTCTCCGAGGCCGCGGTGGAATTGCAGGGGCTCATCGCCCAGCTCCGCCAGCTGTCGGTCGCGCCGCTGGTCGAGCGGGCGGCGCAGGATCTGGCAGCCTCGGTGGTGCTGCCCGAGCTCGACGGCCAGAGCGATGCCGACCGTGGCAGTCAGCAGGCGACCATCACCTCGGTGCTCGACGTGCTGGCGCAGCGGGCGACAACGCTGGAGCGCGCCGCACAAAACGTGCTGGCGTTGCAGCCCGCCGCAGAGGTCACCTATACGCCGGTCTCCGCCGCCGACGCGGTGATCATGTACGCCCGCAACTTCGTGCCCTCCTGGGCCGGGGCCATCGCCATCGACCTGCTTCCGGCGGTGCTGGTGCTGATCCTCGCCGTCACACATGGCGCGATTCGCCATGGCCGCGAAGGCGCCGAACTCGAGGACACGCTGACCCTCGCCGAGCTGCGCGCCGCGCTTCACGCCATGCGCGACGTCGAGACCACGCTGCACCCTGCACACCCGACCCCGGCACCCGCCAGCGCCGCCGCCGACGAGCCCCCCGAGGTCTCCCGTTTCGCCGGGCGCACGCCATGAGGCATCTGACGGTCGCCCGCGCCCTCACCGGCGCGCTGATTCTGCAGGTCGCCCTTGGCGGCTTCCTAGTCTGGGGCGATCTGACCAGCAGCAACTTCTCCCTGCCCCGCTTCGGTCCCAGCGCGCCGCGCCTGTCGCAGCCGGTGGAGCCCGGCGACCAGCGCCGCACCTTCGCGCCGAACCGCGACCTGCCGCCCCTCTCGCCGCTGCGCGATCCCGGCAAGCTGCCCAACCGGCTGACGCTGACCCAAGGCGATGGCACGACCTGGCGGCTCGAAGGCACCATCGCCGAGGGCGATGCCGAGCGGATCATCTCCGCGCTCGACGAGGCACCCTCGCTGGACACGCTGATCCTGCAGAGCCCCGGAGGCTCGGTGCCCGACGCGCTGGCCATCGGACGGCACGTGCGGCAGATGGGGCTCGAAACGCGCATGTTGGAGGGCGAATTCTGCTACTCCGCCTGCCCCTACCTTCTCGCCTCCGGCACAACCCGGGACATCGCCGAGGGCGCTTCGGTCGGGGTGCATCAGCACTATTTCGGTGAAAGCACAATCCTGCCCGCCTTTGTCGCGGTCGAGCAGATCCAGCGCGGCCAGGGCGAGGTGATGGAGTACCTCGAGGAAATGGGCATCGACCCCATGGTGCTGCGCCCCGCGCTCGCCACCCCCGCTGATCAGATCTACATCCTTCTGCCCGAGGAACTGACCCGCTACAACTTCGTGACAGAAGAAAGCTGACGGAGCGCGGCTTGCCCCTTGTCGCGGCGCCTCGGCACCACTATCTCCGGCTCAGGCGGGTTCTGACCTTTGCGTGCATGGTTGCATTCCGGTGGCCTTAAGCAATTCCGAGGGAGTTGGCTCTGTCCGGGCCCTGGTCCGGTTACCTGACGCCCACCTGTATATACAGGTCCTCGGGAATGAGATAACCCCACGGAAGGACCGGTTCCCGCCGCTTTTCCACAGATGGCTGACAGCACGGACGGCGCACCCCGCCGCACCCGGGCATGAAAAAAGCGCCCCGCGAGGAGGCGCTTCGAATCATTTCGGCCGTCTTGCGTTCAGAGAAGGCGGCGCGGCTTTTGCTCGACCGGGATGCGGATCGGCATCGGCTCGAGCGCCATGCGCTTGCCGCCCGAGGGCCGCAAGTGATCGCCCGACATGCGCATCACGGTCATCGCGAATTGCGCACCGGCAAACACCAGACCATTGAAAAGCCACAAGAGAACCACTGCCATCATGCCCGCGTCAGTATGGGTCACCAGGTGCTGCAGGTTGCCGACGTTCTGCCAGAGCAGCAACGCGACGAAGCCCGCCGACAGGCCGAAGCCGATCGCGCATTGGGTGATGTAGAGGCGGACGAGTTTCGGCATGTGACTCTCCTTCATCAGGTGGACCAAGCGTAGCGGACCCACGTCAAAGCACAAGACCCGCAGAATATTCCGCTCCGTCACAGTCAAATGTAGGGGGGCCAAAGCCAAACGCAAGCCGCGCTTCCGCGAGGGCAGCGGTGACCATCACAGAAGGGCCGGTCACGACGCGCGCGACCGGCCCTCTCTTCCAGGTCCGAATAGTCCGGGGAGGCGTGGTGCGGAGAGCCCCCTGCCCCTGCAGATCCTCAGAACGCCTCGGGCTTCGCCTCGCGCGCCATGTGGTCGAGCACCGCGTTGACGAATTGCACCTCGCGTCCGTCGGTGAAGAAGGCGCGGGCCACGTCGATGAACTCGGTGATCACCACTTTCGGCGGCGTGTCGAGCGCCACCATCTCAGCGCCAGCGGCGCGGAACAGCGCGCGCAGGATCGGGTCGATGCGGTCGATCGGCCATTTCGCCACCAGCGCGCGGTCGGTCATCTGGTCGATCTTGCCCTGCCAGTTGACCGCCTCGCCGACGATCTTCCCGAAGAGATCCACGTCCCCGTCCACCAGTTCCACGCCCTCTTCGACCTCCGCGCCGAAGCGGTAGTCGAGGAATTCACGCATCGTCTTCTCAGCCGTCGTGCCAGAAAGTTCCATCTGGTAGAGCGCCTGCACGGCGTAGAGCCGGGATGCGGATTTCATACGGCGTTTCTGATTGCCGGAAGGGGGGACCGGGGTAGTCATGCGCTATGCTTTCCTTTGGAAGCGCCCGCGATCTGGTATTCATCCTGGGCGGGCACGAATCCCACCCCCTTGCGGGCGCCGCCCCACCTACGGGCCAGCGCGACAAGATGCAAGGCTGCAGCCGCGGCGCCGCCGCCCTTGTTCTGGCCGGCCGATTCGGCGCGCACGCGCGCCTGCTCGTAGTTCTCGACCGTCAGGACGCCGTTGCCGATGCAGAGCCCCTGCAGGCCAAGCAGCGTCAGCCCGCGCGAGCTGTCGTTGCAGACGGTCTCGTAATGGGTGGTCTCGCCACGGATCACGCAGCCGAGCGCCACGTAGCCGTCGAAGTTCGACATGCGCTCGGCGATGCCGATCGCGGTCGGCACTTCCAGCGCGCCGGGGACCTCGACGATCTCGTGGAAGCCGCCCGCCGCCTCGATCTCGGCGATGGCACCGGCGATCAGCTCGTCGGCGATATCCTTGTAGTAAGGTGCCACGACGATAAGGATCTTCGCCGGCCTGTCGAACTCGGCGCGCGGCAGGGTGTAATGGGTTTCGTTCGAGGCCATCTTCACTCTCCGATCTTGCGGGTGCCCACGATCTCGAGCCCGTAGGCCTCGAGCCCGACGACGCGCGGGGTGGGCGAATTGGTCAGCAGCACCATCTTCGACAGGCCGAGCGACGAGAGAATCTGCGCCCCGAGCCCGTATTGACGCAGGGTGCGCGGAGAGACGTCGTCATGCAACTCAAGCTTCATCGACGTGTCGCGCAGCAACACGACCACGCCGCGCCCCTCATCGGCGACAGCCTTCATCGAGTCGCGGAACTCGTCCGAGCGCCCGCCATGTCCGGTGCCGATGATGTCGAGCATGGGATCGAGCGCATGCATCCGCACCAGCACCGGCTCGTCGCCGGAGATGTCGCCCTTGGTCAGCACGATGTGCTCGTCGCCGTGGGACTGGTCGGTGTAGATGCGCATGTTCCAGTCGCCGCCGAATTCCGAGCGGATCACCTCTTCGGAGCGCACGCGCACTAGGTTGTCGTGGCGGCGGCGGTAGGCGATGAGATCCGAGATCGTGCCGATCTTCAGCCCGTGGCGCTGCGCGAAGGCGACCAGCTCGGGCAGGCGCGACATGGTGCCGTCCTCGTTCATGATCTCGCAGATCACGCCGGCGGGGTTCAGCCCCGCCAGCCGCGAGACGTCCACGGCGGCCTCGGTGTGGCCGGCGCGGACCAGCACGCCGCCATCCTTGGCGCGCAGCGGGAAGACGTGCCCCGGGGTGGCGATGTCCGCCGCGCCCTTCGAGGCGTCGATGGCCACGGCGACGGTCTTCGCCCGGTCGGCAGCCGAGATGCCGGTGGTCACACCCTCGCGCGCCTCGATCGAGATGGTGAAGGCCGTCTCGTGGCGCGACGAGTTGTTGACCGACATCAGGTGCAGGCCCAGCTCGTCGATGCGCTTCGAGGTCATCGACAGGCAGATCAGGCCCCGGCCATGGGTGGCCATGAAGTTGATCGCGTCGGGGGTCGCCCATTGCGCCGGGATCACGAGGTCGCCCTCGTTCTCGCGGTCCTCGTGGTCGACGAGGATGAACATCCGCCCGTTGCGGGCATCCTCGATGATCTCCTCGACCGAGGAAATCGCGTCTTTCCAGTTTTCTTCAACCGGTCCCGGGTTTTCGTAGTCCGCCATGTCGCCTCGCATTTCGTCCCCCGCCAAATAAGACAGGAGGGCAAGAAAGACTAGGCCGGTTTTTGTGCGCCACCGTGCGGCATCCTGTGCATGCCTGGGCGCGCGGCTTCAGTCGAAGATGTCCTCGAGCAGATCAAAGATCCCCTTGGCCGCCCGTTGCGCCGGAGAGCGCCGTTTCTTGAGGTGCTTCTTCGCCATCTTGCGCGCGGCCTTCTCGGCCTTGCGCTGCGTTTTGGAGGGATGTGGCATCGGCCTCGCCTGCGCCGGGGCAGGACCGGTGGCGCAGCGCCCGGTCTCGGACTTGAGGTTCTTGAGCTGGCGCAGCGGCGCCCCGCAGGAGGCGCAGCTGAGTTCGTGGCGCTGCGTGCCGCTCAGAACGAGCGCGGCGCGGCTTCCGCAGTAGCAACAGGTGGCAATCGTCTGGACCATGCCCCCGATATGGGCGCGCCGCCGCCCCGCCGCAAGTTCGCGCCCCGGATCAGGGCCTTGCGGCGTAGAGCGCCACTGCTGCCGCGTTTGACACGTTGAGCGAGCCGAAGCCCCTCGCGAAGTCGATCTTCACCAGCTGGTCGACGGTTTCCTTGGTGCGCTGGCGCAGCCCCGGCCCCTCGGCGCCCAGCACCAGCGCCACGGCACGGTCGCGCCTGCCGTCCATCGCGGCGTCGATGCTGACCTCCGCCTCCCCGTCGAGGCCAAGAACGATGTAGCCCATCCCCTGCAGCGCCACGATGGTGTCTGCGAGGTTGCGCTCGCGCAGGTAGGGCTGGCGCTCGAGCGCACCAGACGCGGTCTTTGCCAGCGCGCCGGTCTCGGGCGCCGAGTGATGCAGCGTGCCGATCACCGCCTGCGCGCCGAAAACCTCGGCCGAGCGCAGGATTGCCCCAACGTTATGCGGATCGGTGACCCGGTCGAGAAGCACCAGACGGGGGGGCGTGTCGCCGTCTCCCAGCGCCACATCCTCGAGTCGGCCCCAGTTCAGCGGCTTCACTTCCAGTGCCGCCCCCTGGTGCACGGACTGCGGGTCAAGCGGCGCTCCGAACTTGCGAGGATCGTGGATCTCGGGCTCGATCCCGCCCGCTTCCAGCGCGTCTTCCAGCTTGGATTTTGCGTTTAGTGTCAAGATCAAGCGCAGCTTTTCGCGCTTGGGGTTCATCAGCGCATCACGCACCGCATGCAGGCCGAACAGCCAGACGGTCTCGGCCGCCTTGGCCTTCTTCCCCTGTTCCTTCTCGACCACCCATTTCGGTTTCTTGACCATGCCACGCGTCCTTTTTTCCTGAGCTTCGGTCTCTGCATCGCCCCGTGACGCGCTGCAAGATATTTTCCTGTTGACGACCCTTTTGAGTGCTTGTAGTCAGCGCCCCACGACGCCGGTCATACGGCGCCGGACGCCAGAGACTGGCGGAAAGTGGGCGACAGGCCGCAAGGTGTGGCAGGGGACTGTAACTCCCTCGCGGAGACGCACGCCTGGTTCGATTCCAGGGTCGCCCACCACTTTCCCTCTTCGGAAACATCTCCTTATATATCAATATATATCAAGCTTCCGGCAGCGCGGCACCCCCGCGTGCCCGAGTGTTGCGGCGCTTAGCCCTTCGGCCTAAGTGCCGTTTTGATATAACGATCTTGCCCCGAGGACCCTGTCCCGCCAATGTTGCGCTACCGTCTGCTTCTGTCCCTTTTCGCGGCCATCGTGCTTGGCCGGGCCGCGCTCAAGCGCGACTGGGACGGGATTCGCGCACGGCTCGGCCATGGCAAGGCGCAGCCTGGCGCGCATGTCTGGCTGCACGCTGCCTCGAACGGAGAGCTGGCCTCGGCGAAACCTGTGATCGAGGCGCTGCTCGCCGCCCGACCCGGGATGAAGCTGCTGGTCACCTGCAATTCCCAGTCGGGCGTGGCGCTGGCGCAAAGCTGGGGGCTCTGCGCGCGACTCGCACCGCTCGACCTCGCGCGGGCCTCGAAGCGCCTGCACCGGCGCTGGAACGTGACCAGCCATATCACCATGGAATCCGAACTCTGGCCGAACCGCCTGCTGAGCTGCCCCGGCCCGGTGCTGGTGCTCGGCGGGCGACTCACCGAGAGCACAGCCAAGGGCTGGCGCTTCTTCGGCGGACTGCAGGCACGGGTGTTGCACCGCGTCGCCTTCCTCTCGGCCCAGGATCCCGACTCGCGCGACCGTTTCGTCGCCGCCGGACTGCCTAAGGCGGCGCAGGGGCCGGTGGTTGATCTCAAGGCTCTCTACACCCCTCCCGATCAGCACGACGCTGCACTCGAGGCCGAATTTTCTCGCGCCCGCACCTGGCTCGCCGCCTCCACCCACGAGGGCGAGGACGAAACCGTGCTTGCAGCCCACGCCGAGGCGCGGAAACAGGATCCCGGACTGCGGCTGATACTCGCCCCGCGCCACCCGCATCGGGCCGAGCAAATTACCCGGCTCGCCGCCGCACAGGGGCTCAGCTGCGCGCGCCGCAGCCTCGGCGAGCCGCCGAGTGGCGCCGAGGTCTACCTGGCCGACACCCTGGGAGAGATGGCGCTCTTCTACCGCCTTGCGGGCCGGGTCTTCATCGCCGGCACGCTGACCGACCGCGGCGGCCACACGCCCTACGAGCCCGCGGCCTTTGGCGATGCGCTGATCCACGGCCCCGACGTGCGCAACTTCCGCGTGCCCTTTCGTCTGCTCGACGACGCCGGAGCTGCCCTCCCCATCGAGGACGCAGCGGGCCTTGCCGCCGCGCTGCTCTCGCTGACCGAGGAGAAGGCACAGCAGCGCGCAGGGGCCGCGGCCCGCGCGCTGCTCGCTCCGGAGGCATCGGCGGACGAACTTGTTTCCGAGCTGACACAACATATGGACGCAGCTGCCAAATAGGCGCATCCTCCTCTAAAAACGAGCAGGACAACAGGATGGGCGCTTCACTGGACATCGTTTCTCGCGGACCGGGCATCAGAACCCTGCCCAAGCGAACCCATGTGCAATATGCGGCGCTCTGCTACCGCATCCGCGACGGCAAGGTGCAGATCCTCCTCATCACCAGCCGCGGCCGCAGACGCTGGACCCTGCCCAAGGGATGGCCGATGCAGGGCCGCAGCCCGGCCAAGGCCGCCGCCCGCGAGGCCTGGGAAGAAGCCGGGGTAAAGGGGCTCGTGGACGAGCTCTGCGTCGGCGGCTACAGCTACCAGAAGCGCAGCTCGAACCGGCCGCATATGGCATTGGTCTATCCACTCGAAGTGGTGGAGCTCGACAAGAAGTTTCCCGAGCGGCGCGAACGCAAGCAACGTTGGGTCAGCCCGAAGCGTGCCGCCGAGATGGTCGATCACCCGGAACTGGCCAAGCTGCTCCTTGGCTTCCGCCCCTTTTCCCGCAAGCACTGACATCGGCTTGAACCTGCGCGGATTTTGACTAGGTAAAAGGGATCATTTCGGAACAGCCGCATGATCCAATACTCACTCAAATGCGCGGATGACCATCGCTTCGACAGTTGGTTCCAATCCGCCAGCGCCTTCGACAAGCTGCATGCCGCGGGCATGGTGGCCTGCGCCGTCTGCGGCACGCCAAAGGTGGAAAAGGTGCTCATGGCTCCGCGCGTGAACAGCGGCGCCGCGCGCCCCGAAAGCGCGCCGACCCCCGCCAAGGAAAAGCCCAACCTCTCCGAGCCCTCCTCGCCCGCCGAGCAGGCGCTGCGCGCGCTGCGCGAGCACGTCGAAAAGACCTCGGACTACGTTGGCCGCGATTTTGCCCGCGAGGCGCGCGCCATGCACAGCGGCGATGCTCCGCACCGCCCGATCTGGGGCGAAACCCGAGGCGACGAGGCCAAGGCCTTGATCGAGGACGGCGTGCCCGTGGCGCCCCTGCCCTTCATGCCGACACGAAAATCCAACTGAAAGACATGCCATGACCTTGCTGATCACCGGCGCGAACCGCGGCATAGGCGCGGCGCTCGTAAAGACCCTCTCGGCGCGTGGGCACGAGGTGCTGGGCACGGCGCGACATACCCCCGGGCTGCTGCCGCTCGACGTGAGCGACCCGGCCTCGCCGAAGGCACTGGCCGAGCACCTCGGCGAGAGCACGCTCGACGCGCTGATCTGCAACGCCGGGGTCTATCTCGACAAGCCGGAACCGCTCGACACCGGCTACCCGCCCGAGATGTGGGCCGAAATGTTCGCGGTCAATGTCACCGGGGTCTTCCTGACGGTGCAAGCGATGCTGCCGCTGCTGGAACGGGCCGAGACGCCGAAGATCATGATCATCTCCTCGCAGATGGGCTCGAACGCGCTGGCCAAGGGCAACGCGCTGATCTACCGCGCCAGCAAGGCCGCGGCGCTGAATCTCGGCACCAACCTTGCCGCCGCGCTGAAGCCGCGAGGCATCGCCGTGGGCATCTATCACCCCGGCTGGGTGAGCACCGAGATGGGGGGCAGCGGCGCCGAGCTTACCCCCGAGCAATCCGCCGCCGGACTCGCCGATCGGCTCGACGCGCTGAGCCTTGGGACCACCGGCTGCTTCGAAACCTGGGACGGCCGCGCGCACGCCTACTGAGCGCCCGGCGCGCCGCCGGACCCCGGCGGCCGCGCTCCCGCAAAGCCGCAAACGAAGAACCGCGAAGCGCCGGCGGCCCCATCTTTTCGAATATGCCAGAATGCCCCGGACCCACGCAGCGATCGCTCGCGGCGGGCGCGCAATCCCCTTGCGCAGCCCCGCCCCCCCAAGTAAAGCACCGCTGATTCAAAGGACCATGCCGGGGAGGCGCCATGCCCGTTCTCGTGATGAAATTCGGCGGCACCTCCGTCGCCACGCTTGACCGGATCCGCCGGGCCGCCAAACGCGTCGGCGTCGAAGTGGCCAAGGGCTACGACGTGATCGTCATCGTCTCGGCCATGTCGGGCGAGACCAACAAGCTCGTCGGCTACGTCGAGGAGACCTCGCCGCTGTTCGACGCGCGCGAATATGACGCCGTCGTCTCTTCGGGCGAGAACGTGACCGCCGGCCTGATGGCGCTGACGCTGCAGGAAATGGATATCCCCGCGCGCAGCTGGCAGGGCTGGCAGGTGCCTCTGCTGACCACTTCGGCACATAGCGCCGCGCGGATCGAAGGCATCCCCCCCGAGAACATCAACCGCAAGTTCGCCGAGGGCATGAAGGTGGCCGTGGTTGCCGGTTTCCAGGGCATCAGCCCCGAGGGCCGCATCACCACGCTGGGCCGGGGCGGCTCGGACACCACCGCCGTCGCCTTCGCCGCAGCCTTCGAGGCCGAGCGCTGCGACATCTACACCGATGTCGACGGCGTCTATACCACCGACCCGCGAATCTGCGAGAAGGCCCGAAAGCTCGACCGCATCTCTTTCGAGGAAATGCTCGAGCTGGCCTCGCTGGGCGCCAAGGTGCTGCAGACCCGCTCGGTCGAACTCGCCATGCGTTACAAGGTGAAGCTGCGGGTCCTCTCCAGCTTCGAGGAACAGTCGGACGACGCCGGGACGCTCGTTTGCGACGAGGAGGATATCATGGAATCCAAAGTTGTGGCCGGTGTGGCCTTTTCGCGCGACGAGGCCAAGATGACCCTCGTCACCATCGCAGACCGTCCGGGCATCGCCGCCGCGATCTTCGGCACGCTGGCCGATGCCGGCGTGAACGTCGACATGATTGTGCAGAACGTCTCGGAAACCAACTACAAGGGTCATGAGGGCGGCGTTACCGACATGACCTTCTCCTGCCCGGTCAACCAGGTGAAGCGCGCGGAGAAGGCACTGGCCGATGCGCAGGAAGCCGGCACGCTGACCTTCGACAAGCTCGAATCGGAAACCGAGGTCGCCAAGGTCTCGGTCGTCGGCATCGGCATGCGTTCGGCGGCCGGTGTGGCGGCGAAGATGTTCAAGGTGCTCTCGGACGAGAACATCAACATCCAGGTCATCACCACGTCCGAGATCAAGATCTCCGTGCTGATCGAACGCAAGTACATGGAACTCGCGGTGCAGGCCCTTCACGACGCCTTCGAACTCGAAAGGGCCAACTGACCGGAGGCGCCTCGCGCACCCCGAAAATCATCGATGGCGGCGCCTCTCGGGGCGCCGCTTCTTTTATTGGCCAAGGCGACAGTTCTTTTCCGCGCCCATATGCGCGACAATCTTCCCGGAAATACCGCCCTGTCGCGGCGATCCCTTCTCAAAGGCGCGGAAAGGCGCGGCAAATGGTCGTTTCAACGCGCGGGAATTCGACCGTCCTATTTGATCCCGTTTCCTTTCTTCGGGCAAACCGCATATAGCTGATCCCAAGCGGAACGAATGAAGACGGGCAGCAAAATGCCGGATGGCACGGAAAGCGAAAGCCGCAAGCTTCTGGGGCGGCTGAGAGACACGATGGCCGAGGATGCCGCCGGGCAGGCGCGCCTCGACAAGATCATGCATCTGACCGCCGATTCCATGGGCTCCGAAGTCTGCTCGATTTACCTCTTCCGCGACGAGGACACGCTCGAGCTCTGCGCCACCGAGGGGCTCAAGAAAGAGGCCGTACACCAGACCCGGATGCGCATGGGCGAAGGCCTCGTGGGCCGCGTCGCGCGCAGCGGCAAGGTGGTCAACACCGCCGACGCCCCCTCGGCCAAGGGCTTTCGCTACATGCCCGAGACCGGCGAAGAGATTTACTCCAGCTTCCTCGGCGTCCCGATCCAGCGCCTTGGCGAGACGCTGGGCGTGCTGGTCGTGCAGACCAAGCAGAAACGCGAGTTCACCGCGGACGAGGTCTACGCGCTGGAAGTGGTCGCCATGGTGCTGGCCGAGATGACCGAGCTCGGCGCCTTCGTCGGCGACACCGCGGCGCTTTCGGCACGGCACACCCAGCCCACCATGCTGCGTGGCGGCACCGGTCAGGAAGGCACCGCCGAGGGCCACGTCTGGCTGCACGAGCCGCGAGTGATGGTGACCAACCTCGTCGCCGACGACCCCGAGCGAGAGCGCCAGCGGCTGGATGAGGCCATCGAACAGCTACGCGTCAGCGTTGACGAGATGCTCGCCGGCGCGGTCCAGGATGCCGAACAGCTCGAAGTGCTCGAGGCCTATCGCATGTTCGCCAACTCGAAGGGCTGGCGTCGGCGCATGGAGGAAGACATCTCGCGCGGGCTCTCCGCCGAGGCCGCCGTGGAAAAGGAACAATCCGCGGCCCGCGCCCGGATGAGCCAGGTCGCCGACAACTACCTGCGCGAGCGGCTGCACGATCTGGACGACCTGTCGAATCGCTTGCTGCGCATCCTCACCGGACAGGGCAAGGACACCGGCGCCTCGATGCCCGCCGATCCCATTCTCGTTGCCCGCAGCATCGGCCCCGCCGAGCTGCTGGACTATGGCCGCCAGCTGCGTGGCATCGTCCTCGAGGAAGGCTCGGTCGGCAGCCACGCCGCCGTCGTCGCCCGCGCGCTGGCGATCCCGCTGGTGATCAACGCGCCGCGCATCACCACCGAGGCGCTGAACGGCGACCACATCATGGTCGACGGCGATCAGGGCGTGGTGCACCTGCGCCCCGACGACACGGTCGTCACCGCCTTCCGCGACAAGATCGCCATGCAGGCCGAGGCGCAGGAACGCTATGCCTCGATCCGCCAGAAGCCCGCGGTCTCGCTCTGCGGCAAGCGGATCAGCCTCCACATGAACGCGGGCCTGCTCGCCGACCTGCCTTCGCTCGAGAACTCCGGCGCCGAGGGCGTGGGCCTCTTCCGCACCGAACTGCAGTTCCTGGTGCGAAACAAGATGCCCTCGCGGACCGAACTGGTCGCCGTCTACAAACGCGTGATCGAGGCCGCCGAGGCCGCCGGTGACAAGCCGGTAATCTTCCGCACGCTCGACATCGGCTCGGACAAGGTGCTGCCCTACATGAAGCCCACCGACGAGCCCAACCCGGCGCTCGGCTGGCGGGCGATCCGCGTCGGTCTCGACCGGCCCGGCGTCATGCGCATGCAGCTGCAGGCGCTCCTGCGCGCCTGCGAAGGTCGGCCGCTGACGCTGATGTTCCCCTTTGTTGCCCAATGGGAAGAGTTCCGCGCCGCCCGCGCCGAGGTCGACAAGGCCATCGCCACCGAGCGCAAGCTCGGCCACGTGGTGCCCGAGAAGATATCGGTCGGCACCATGCTCGAGACCCCGAGCCTCGCCTACGCCTCGAACAAGTTTTTCGAGGAGGTCGAGTTCGTCTCGATCGGCGGCAACGATCTCAAGCAGTTCTTCTTTGCCGCCGACCGCGAGAACGAGCGGGTGCGGCGGCGCTACGACACGCTGAACGTCAGCTTCCTGACGTTCCTCGAGCAGATCGTGCAGCGCTGCTCGGCCACCGGCACGCCGCTCAGCTTCTGCGGCGAGGATGCGGGCCGACCGATCGAGGCAATCTGCCTCGCCGCCATCGGGCTGCATCGTCTGTCGATGCGCCCGGCCTCGATCGGGCCGGTGAAGAGCCTGATCATGCGCACGGATCTCGACGCGCTTTACGACGTGATCTGCGACGCCCGCGAGCGCGGCGAGCAATCGGTGCGCGGCGCTGTCATGGAGTACATGCGCTGGCAGGGATGAGCCGGGGCGGAGCGCGCCCAGTTTCTCGCGCTCCATGCCCTCGTCCCGGTCGGACCACGAAGCTCGCCCGGCGCATCGGTCCCCCGCACCCCGGGCGATAGTGGTCGTGCGCGCATCTCCGGCCGTTCTGGCACGGGACGCCCCCCGCGCCTTCTGCGCGAGTGCTGCGGCGCGGATTACACCACGCCCCGAGCACCTGATAAGCCATTAACCTTGCGAAGTGGTTAAGCGCGCAGCGCCAGCTTTTCCTGCAGAGCGGCCACCAACTCGGCGCGCGGACGGCCGCTCTGCTCGGCAAGCCGCAGCAAGCCGAAGTGCACATGCGCCATCTGCTGGTAGTAGCTGGTATAGGCGTAGTTGGTCGCCGCCCCCGCCGCCGCGCCCAGCACCGGCACGGTCTGCGCCGCCAGCTTCTGACCCATCGCCGTCGCCAGCCGCGGCGCGACCTTGCCGATCAGCCCGTGCACCGTCGCCCCGGTGAGCGTGACCCGGGTGGCAAGGAATCCCAGATCCGCGCCATCATCCGCCTCGAGCGGTCCAGCCGAGGCAAAGACGCTGAGGCACTCGCGCTTGATCTCGGGCATCTCGGGGTCGAAGCCGTATTCCGCCGCGATCCCCTGGATCGCGCGCAGCAGCACCGTCACGGTCACCGGCAACTCGGCCAGAGCGGTCGGCAGTCCCCCGGCGCCGCCCGCCGCGCCCATGGCGGTCGCGAGCGCGGTGTTCAGCCAGCCCTTCTGGTCGGGTACGGCGCGGCGCGAGCCCGTGGCGGCCTTCAGCGCCAGCTCGAGCGCCTTGGCGGTGCTGGTCTCGAGCCGCTCCTTCACCCGGTCGGGCAGGCGTTCGAGCAGGTTCTCGGCCTGGCCGCCGATGATGTTGAGCACCTGCAGCCCGACCCCGCCCGCGGCCCGGTGGCGGCGGGCCAGCGCGGCGATCTCGGCGTCGATGCTGAGGGGAACGAGCTGCGTTCCGGAAACGGGTGCGGTCATGGGCGGGCCTCCTCGGGTCTCCCCTAGAAGATCGGCGCGCCGCGCGGGAAATCAAGCCTTGCGCATGACCTCGCCGGTGACGCCCTGCCAAGCGCCCGGAAGCAGCTCCAGCGCCAGAACCCGCTCGGGGTTGGTCGGCGGAGGCATCTGGACCCCCTCGATCTTGGAAAACCCGAAGCGGCGGTAGTAGGGCTCGTCGCCGACCAGCAGCACCCGGCCCCATTCCAAGGCCCGCGCCCGTTCCAGCGTGTCGCGGATCAGCGCCGCGCCCAGCCCTTCGCCCTGCGCCGTGGGATGCACCGCCACCGGCCCCAGCAACAGCAGTTGCGCCGCGCCGACGCGCACCGGCCAGTAACGGATCGCCCCGCCGATGCTGCCGCTGTCGTCCTTGGCCACCCGGCAAAGCTCGGAGACCGGGGCCACCCCGTCGCGCAAACGGTAAGAGGACAGCAACTCGCGACCCGGCGCGAAGCACAGGTCGTAGAGCGCCTCGACTTCCCAGCGATCATCCGGGCGTTCCTGATGCAAGCTGTACAGAGACCCGGTCTCCCCCGTGGCGTTTCGGACGAATCCGCCCTATCACGGGTCTGACAGTCGCGCAAACACCTGAGAGGACAGGCATGTTCTATCGCCCCGAAGACGGCCACGGGCTGCCGCACAACCCGTTCAACGCCATCGTCTCGCCCCGGCCCATCGGCTGGATCTCGACCCGCGGCACGCTCGGGGACAACCTCGCGCCGTACTCTTTCTTCAATGCCGTGGCCTATGTGCCGCCGCAGGTGATGTTCTCCTCGACCTCTGCCAAGGAGGACCGCGAGGGCACCAAGGACAGCGTCGCCCAGATCCGCGAGAGCGGGGTCTTCTGCGTGAATATCGTGGAATACGCGGCGCGCGACGTGATGAACCTCAGCTCCGGCCCCTGGCCCGCGGGTGAGGACGAATTTGCCCTCGCAGGGATCGACAAGGCCGAGTGCGAAACCATCGACTGCCCGCGCGTCGCCGGGGCGCCAGCCTCGCTGGAATGCAAGGTGACGCAGATCGTGAGGCTCGAGGGAGCCACAAACTTCGCCGTCTTCGGCGAGGTCACCGGCGTGCACATGCGCGACGACTGCCTCGTGGACGGGCGGTTCGACGTGACGACCTTCCAGCCGCTCACCCGCCTCGGCTACCGCGATTACTCGGTGATCCGCGAGGTCTTCGAACTCAAGCGCCCCGGAGAGTGAGCGCCGGCCGGCTCAGCCCCGGCGGCGGTAGCGGAACACGCCCGAGCCCTTGGCGATCAGCTCACCGGTCTCATCGGTGACGGTGCCCTCGGCGAAAAAGGTGCTCTTGCCTCCGCCGGTGCGCGCGCCCTCGACGATCAGCCGGCTGCCCTTCGGCCGCGACAGGTACTGGACGTTGAGCGAAAGGGTGAGCGCCATGAGCCTGTCCTGCGGATCGCCGGTCCAGCAGCCCGCGTAGCCCATGGCCGTGTCGAGCATCGAGGCATGCACCCCGCCGTGCGGGTTGTCGTGGCGGTTGAGATGCTCCGGCCCGAGCTGCACTTCGAAGCGCGCGAAATCCTGCCGCCAGCCGGTCATCTCGATGCCGAGGTGCGACAGGTAGCCCGAGGGCGCCTCGGTGATGGGCATCTCCGCGCTGTGCTTGTCCATGGGGCTCTCCTGCTCTGTCGCGCCGTTCTCGGCGCTGCGCGGCCCAGCGTCAAGCCATGCTCCGCGCGGGTCGATCAGGCGAGCCGGTCAGCCGGGCAGATCAGTCGCGCAGCTCGAGGAAGGTCACCCATTGCGCCACGAGCGCCGGCTGGTCGCGCCCCTGCCCCTCAATCTCGATCTCCACGTCCCAATGCACGGTGAGCCGATCGTCCCCCTCCTCGACACCGCCTACGGTGAAATGCCCGCGCACCCGCGAGCCCACCGGCACCGGGGTGACGAAGCGCACCCGGTCGAAGCCGTAATTGACGTTGGCGATCTGCCCGGGAAAGGGCGGCACGGCATCGGCGCACATGGCCGAGAGCAGCGAGAGCGTCAGGAACCCCTGCGCGACGGGCGCGCCGAAAAGGAAATCTGCGGAGCGCTCGGGGTCGGAATGGAAAAATTTCAGGTCCCCGGTCACCTCGCCGAAGCGGGCCACGGTCTCGGCGTCAAGCGTGAACCAGCGCGAGACCTTCGGTTCCATCTGCAGAATGGCCTCAGCCGGCATGGCGCGCTCCCCCGTTCAGTGCTTTCTCGCGCTGCATCCCGTCTCCCGATCTGTGCGAAATCCCGAGGCAGAGTGGCGGATCGCCCCCACCGATGGCAAGGGCAAATGCCGGGCGCCTGCGAGATGAGCAGCTCAGCCCGCCGCCTCCTCGCCCTGCATCTCAAGCTCGAGCGGCACCGGCGCGCCGCCGAGATCGTCCACCCGCAGCGGCCCCGAGGGCCGCGACAGCCGGTTGCGCACCACCCAGTAGAGCCGGTCCGAGGCGCGGGTGACCGCGACATAGGCGAGCCGCTTCCACAGCGGCTGGCCCGCCTCGACCCGCCCCATGCGCGCCGCCGCATAAAGATCGGGACCGAAGACCTGTACGTTCTCCCATTGCGAGCCCTGCGCCTTGTGGATGGTCACCGCGGCGCCATGCAGGAAGGTCGCCCCCATGCGCGCGGCGAAGGGGATGAAGGGCTCTTCCTCGTCGGGCTTCTCGATCTTCACGATCGACGCGGCCGAGACCTGCGGATCGGGCGCGCCAATGACGTGCAGCCGCGAGAAGCCGGGCTTCTTGCCCGGCCCGAGATAGACCACCTGCGCGCCCTTGATGAGCCCGCGCGCTTCCAGATCGAGCCGCTTCTTGCGGTGCTTGAGCGGCAGCTCGATGCCGTCGCAGATCAGCGGCTCGCCGGGCAGGAGCTCGGTCTCGGGCGCGCCATGCACGGCGCGGAAGGCGTTGATCAGCCGGATGCGCGTGGCGTTGCGCCAGACGAGCACCGGTGAGCGCGCCATCAGGTCGACCTCGACCCGCTGGCCCCAGACCACGCGGTCGTCCTTGGCGGCCATCTCCTCGACCAGCCGCTCGAAGCGGTAGAAATCCACCTCCGGATCGGCCAGCGCGTGGGCGAGATCGAGGATCGGGCTCGAGGCCTCCTGCCGGTGGATGCGGCTGAGTTCCATCTTGCGGTCCTCGGGCACCGCGTCGAAAACCATCTTGCCCGACTGGTTCACCGGCGCCAGCTGCGCCGGGTCGCCGAAGAGCAGCAGGTTGGGGAAGATCTCCTGGAGATCCTCGAACTGCCGGTCGTCGAGCATCGAGGCCTCGTCCACGAAGCCGATGTCGAGCGGCTCCTCGCGGCGCTTCCAGCCGGTGATGAAATCGCTGCCGCGCAGCCCCGCCGCCGCCAGCGCGGCCGGCACCGAGCTGTGGCTCTGGTAGGCGGAATACGCCCGGTCGAGCGCCTCGGGGGTCAGCGTGTCAATCTCGGGCCGTTCCTCGTTGCCCATCAGCCATTCGGCGATGCGCTCGTAGACCGGATCATAGACCGGGGTATAGAGAATGCGGTGAATGGTGGTCGCTGGCACGCCGCGCATACGCAGCACCGAGGCGGCCTTGTTGGTGGGCGCGAGGATCGCAAGCGTTCGCTTCTCGCGCTTCTTGCGGCTCTCGAAATCGCCCGAGACGACCTCGCAGCCCGCATCCTGCAGAGCCTTGCTCAGCTCGGCCAGAAGCAATGTCTTGCCCGAGCCGGCCTTGCCCATCAGCGCCATAACCTTCGAGAGCCCCTCGCGGGCGGGCTCGGTGGTGCCTTCATCCAGATCGACGCCGGCACCGCGCAGCATCTCGGCCACGCGGTCCCAGGCTTCGGCCTGATCCTCGGAAAAACTGATCGCGGGCGCCGTCATGCGCGCGACCCTACAAGAGCCGCGGGGCGCGCACCAGACGCGCGCCTGCTTTTCCATTGGAGCCTGCGGGAGTTTTGCGGGGCTTCGCCCGGCAGGCCGCGCCTGCGGCCCGCGCAGAACCGCCTCAGGGGGGCGCATGTGTCAACGAAAAGGAAGAAGGGGCCGCACGCGCGACCCCCTCCTTCTTACAAGTCCAAATATTCAAGGGGGAGGCACGCGCAGCGCGGCGGGGGGGTGGAGCCCTGTCCTCCATGTCCTGCCGCGCCTTGCCAGGCGACGACAGTGCCCCTCCCCTCACTCCAGCTCGATCAGCAGGTCCTTGGCGTCGATCTGGCCGCCCGGCAGCACGTGCACCGCCTTGACCGTGGCGTCGCGCTCGGCATGCAGGCCGGTCTCCATCTTCATGGCCTCTATGGTCAGCAGCAGGTCGCCTTCCTTGACCTTGGACCCCGCCTGCACCGCGATGGTGGCGACGACGCCCGGCATCGGCGCGCCGATGTGGTTCGGGTTGCCCGCCTCGGCCTTGGGCTTGGCGCCGCTCGCTGCCTTGGCTTTGCGGTTGGGCACGCGCACCGCGCGCGGCTGGCCGTTGAGCTCGAAGAACACCCGCACCTCGCCGTCGTCCTGCGTGTCGCCGACGGTGATGAGGCGGATCTCCAGTGTCTTGCCGGGGTCGATCTCGGCGGTGATCTCCTCGCCCGGCTGCATGCCATAGAAGTAGGTCAGCGTCGGCAGCACCCGGACGGGGCCATAATCCTCGTGCCGCGCCACGTAATCGGTGAAGACCTTGGGGTACATGAGGTAGCCGTTGAAGTCCTCGTCGTCGAACTCGACGTCCTCGAACTTCGCGTCCAGCTCAGCGCGCAGCTTGGCGAAATCGGCGGGCGGCAGGTGCTTGCCCGGGCGCTCGGTGTTGGGTGTCTCGCCCTTCAGCACCTTCTTGACGATGCCTTCCGGGAAGCCGCCCGGCGGCTGGCCGAGGTTGCCGCGCATCATGTCGATCACCGAGTCGGGGAAGCTGACGTCGCTTTTCGGGTCCTCGACCTGCGCCCGGGTGAGCCCCTGGCTGACCATCATCAGCGCCATGTCGCCCACGACCTTCGACGAGGGCGTCACCTTCACGATGTCTCCGAACATCATGTTCACGTCGGCATAGGTCTTGGCGACCTCGTGCCAGCGCTCTTCGAGCCCCAGCGAGCGCGCCTGCGCCTTGAGGTTGGTGAACTGCCCGCCCGGCATCTCGTGCAGATAGACCTCGGACGCCGGGGCCTGCATGCCCGATTCAAACGCCGCGTATTGCCCGCGCACCGCCTCCCAGTAGTTCGAGACCTCGCGGATCACATCGACGTCGAGCCCGGTGTCGCGATCGGTGTGGCGCAGCGCCTCGACGATCGAGCCCAATGTGGGCTGCGAGGTGTTGCCCGAGAGCGCGTCCATCGCCGCGTCGACCGCGTCGACGCCCGCTTTCGAGGCCTCCATGATGGTGGCGATGGCGGCGCCCGAGGTGTCATGGGTGTGGAAGTGGATCGGCAGGCCGACCTCTTCCTTCAGCGCCTTGATCAGCGCGCCGGCGGCGGAGGGTTTCAGCAGGCCCGCCATGTCCTTCAGGCCCAGCACATGCGCGCCGGCGGCCTTCAGCTCCTTGCCCATCTCGACGTAGTACTTGAGGTCGTACTTGGCGCGCGCCGGGTCGAGGATGTCCCCGGTGTAGCAGACGGTGCCCTCGCAGATCTTGCCGCTCTCGATCACCGCATCCATGGCGACGCGCATGTTCTCGACCCAGTTGAGCGAGTCGAAGACGCGGAAGACGTCGACGCCGCTCTCGGCCGCCTGCGCCACGAAGCTCTGCACCACGTTGTCGGGGTAGTTCGTGTAGCCGACGCCGTTCGAGGCGCGCAGCAGCATCTGCGTCAGGATGTTGGGCATCTTGGCGCGGATGTCGCGCAGCCGCTGCCACGGGCATTCCTGCAAGAAGCGATAGGCCACGTCGAAGGTCGCCCCGCCCCAGCATTCCACCGAGAAGAGCCCGGGCAGGTTCGCCGCATAGGCCGGGGCCACCTTGATCATGTCGATCGAGCGCATCCGGGTCGCCAGCAGCGACTGGTGACCGTCGCGCATGGTGGTGTCGGTGATCAAAAGCTGCTTTTGCGCCGCCATCCAGTCGGCCACCGCCTGCGCCCCCTTCTCTTCCAGCAGCGTGCGGGTGCCCGGCGGCGGCGTCTCGGCGCGCAGTTCGGGCGCGCGGGCGGGCTTCAGCTCGGCATGCGGCTTGGGCCGGCCCTGCACCTCGGGGTGCCCGTTGACGGTGATGTCGGCGATGTAGGTCAGCACCTTGGTGCCGCGGTCGCGGCGCTTCTTGAAGTCGAAGAGCTCGGGCGTCGTGTCGATGAACTTGGTGGTGTACTGGTTGCTCAGGAAGGTCGGGTGCTTGAGCAGGTTGATCACGAAGTCGATGTTCGTGCTCACGCCGCGGATGCGGAACTCACGCAGGGCGCGGTCCATGCGGGCGATGGCCTTCTCCGGCGTCGGCGCCTTGGCGGTGACCTTGACCAGCAGCGAATCGTAATAGCGGGTGATCACCCCGCCCGCGTAGGCAGTGCCGCCGTCGAGCCGGATGCCCATGCCGGTGGCCGAGCGGTAGGCGGTGATCCGGCCGTAGTCGGGGATGAAGTTGTTGGTCGGATCCTCGGTGGTGATCCGGGTCTGCAGCGCGTGGCCGGTGAGGCGGATATCGTACTGGCTGGCCTTGCCGGTGGCCTCGGCGAGGCTCTTGCCTTCGGCGATCATGATCTGCGCCTGCACGATGTCGATGCCGGTCACCTCTTCGGTGACGGTGTGCTCGACCTGCACGCGCGGGTTCACTTCGATGAAGTAGAACTTGCCGCTGTCCATATCCATCAGGAACTCGACGGTGCCGGCGCACTCATAGTTCACATGGGCGCAAATCTTGCGGCCAAGCTCGCAGATCTCCTCGCGCTGCGCTTCGCTGAGATAGGGCGCGGGGGCGCGTTCGACGACCTTCTGGTTGCGGCGCTGCACCGAGCAATCGCGCTCGTAGAGGTGGTAGATATTGCCCATCTTGTCGCCGAGGATCTGCACCTCGACGTGGCGGGCGCGGGTGATCATCTTCTCGAGATAGCCCTCGCCGTTGCCAAAGGCCGCCTCGGCCTCGCGCCGGCCCTCGAGCACCTTCTCCTTCAGCTCCTTCGGCCCCTCGATCGGACGCATGCCGCGCCCGCCGCCGCCCCAGGACGCCTTGAGCATCAGCGGGTAGCCGATTTCTTCGGCCTCCTTGGCGATGGCCTTGAAGTCGTCGCCCAGCACCTCGGTCGCGGGGATGACCGGCACGCCGGCCTCGATGGCCACCTTGCGGGCGCTGGCCTTGTCGCCGAGCGCGCGCATGGTCGCCGCCCTGGGGCCGATGAAGGTGATGCCCGCCGCATCGCAGGCATCGACGAACTCGGGGTTCTCCGACAGCAGCCCGTAGCCCGGGTGAATCGCGTCGGCGCCCGACTCCTTGGCCACGCGGATGATCTCGGGGATCGAGAGGTAAGCCGCGACCGGGCCCAGCCCCTCGCCGATGCGATAGGCCTCGTCGGCCTTGAAGCGGTGGAGCCCCAGCTTGTCCTCTTCGGCGTAGACGGCAACGGTCTTCTTTCCCATCTCGTTCGCCGCACGCATGATGCGGATCGCGATCTCGCCACGGTTGGCGATGAGGATCTTCTGGAACTCGGGCATCAAATCTTCCTCCTTTGAATGCGAAATGCCGCTCCCGGAGGCATCGCATTCCGAACTCAAGGGCATGCCGCGCTGCAGCGCAAGAGGCTTTGCAAATTATGCTAATGTTAGCGCATGATTTGCAAAGTTGACTTGATCGACGCGGCGGGGCCGCGACCTTTTCCCAGGCTTCTGCGACTTTCTCCGGGGTGTGATCTTGCTGTCGAGGGACGCGAATCCCCACGACGTGGCACGCCGAGGGCCGGTATCAGGCCGCGGAGGGCGAGAGGGGTGGCCGCGCGATCAATTTGATGAACAAACAAAGAACGCACCTTTCGCAGCGCCCTGTGCCGCGCTAAGTTTGGCGCATGAGCAGTTTCGACGACATGGATGCATTCGAGGGGGCCTCGCTGTCGGCGCGGGCCATGGCGGCGCGTCCCGCGCCCTATCTCGACGATCTCAACCCGGCGCAGCGCGAGGCGGTGGAGCGGCTGGACGGCCCCGTGCTGATGCTCGCGGGGGCGGGCACCGGCAAGACCAAGGCGCTCACCTCCCGCATCGCGCACCTGCTGACCACCGGCCGGGCGCGGCCAAACGAGATCCTCTCGGTGACCTTCACCAACAAGGCCGCGCGCGAGATGAAGGAGCGGGTCGGCCGCCTGCTCGGCCACGCGGTCGAAGGCATGCCCTGGATGGGGACCTTCCACTCGATCTGCGTCAAGCTGCTGCGCCGCCATGCCGAGCTGGTCGGGCTGAAGTCGAACTTCACCATCCTCGACACCGACGACCAGATCCGCCTGCTGAAGCAGGTGATCGCGGCCAACAACATTGATGAAAAGCGCTGGCCCGCGCGGCAGCTTTCGGGGCTGATCGACAACTGGAAGAACCGCGCCTGGACGCCCGACCGGGTGCCCGCTGCCGAGGCTTCGGCCTTCAACAACCGCGGCACCGAGCTTTACGACCAGTACCAGACCCGCCTGCGCGAGCTGAACGCCTGCGATTTCGGGGATCTCTTGCTGCATGTGGTGACGATCTTCCAGCAGCACGCCGATGTGCTCGAGCAATACCAGCGATGGTTCCGCTTCATCCTGGTGGACGAGTATCAGGATACCAACGTCGCCCAGTACCTCTGGCTACGGCTCCTGGCGCAGGGGCATACCAACATCTGCTGCGTCGGCGACGACGACCAGTCGATCTACGGCTGGCGCGGCGCCGAGGTGGGCAACATCCTGCGCTTCGAAAAAGACTTCCCCGGCGCCCACGTGGTGCGGCTGGAACAGAACTACCGCTCGACCGCGCATATCCTCGCCGCCGCCTCCTCGGTGATCCGCGGCAACGAGAACCGGCTCGGCAAGGAGCTGTGGACCGAAGCGCAGGGCGGCGAGAAGGTCCGCCTCATCGGCCATTGGGACGGCGAGGAAGAAGCCCGCTGGATTGGCGAGGAGATCGAGGCGGCGCAGCGCGGCTCGCGCGGGATGCACGCCTTCTCGCTCGACGACATGGCGATCCTCGTGCGCGCGTCGCACCAGATGCGCGCCTTCGAGGACCGCTTCCTGACCATCGGCCTGCCCTACCGGGTGATCGGTGGCCCGCGCTTCTACGAGCGGCTCGAGATTCGCGATGCCATGGCCTATTTCCGGCTGGTGGTCTCGCCCGAGGACGATCTTGCCTTCGAGCGCATCGTCAACACCCCGAAACGCGGCCTCGGCGACAAGGCGCAGCAGAAGATCCAGCTCAAAGCGCGCGAGCATGGCGTGCCGCTGCTGGTGGGCGCGCGGCTGCTGCTGCGCGACAAGGAGATCACCGGCAAAGGCGCGGCCAAGCTTGCCACCTTCGTCGATCAGATCGAGCGCTGGCACGAGGTGGCCCGGCAGCAGCTCGGCCTGCCCTCGGAGGTGCAGCAGGACGACGACGACCTTGTGTTGATCGACGAGGACAAGCCGCTGAGCAAGGTGGTCAGCCACATGGAACTGGCCGAGACCATGCTCGACGAAAGCGGCTACACCGAGATGTGGCAGCTCGACAAGAACCCCGACTCGCCGGGACGGCTCGAGAACCTCAAGGAACTGGTGAAAGCGCTGGAAAGCTTCGACAACCTGCAGGGTTTCCTCGAGCACGTCGCGCTGATCATGGACAACGAGACCGAGGAGACCGGCGCCAAGGTCTCGATCATGACGCTGCACGCGGCCAAGGGGCTCGAGTTCCCGGCGGTCTTCCTGCCGGGCTGGGAGGACGGGCTCTTCCCCTCGCAGCGCTCGATGGACGAAAGCGGCCTCAAGGGCCTCGAAGAGGAGCGGCGCCTCGCCTATGTGGGCATCACCCGCGCCGAGGAGCTCTGCACCATCTCCTTTGCGGCGAACCGCCGGGTCTTCGGACAGTGGCAATCCGCCCTGCCCTCGCGATTCATCGACGAGCTGCCCGAGGCACATGTCGAGATTCTCACGCCGCCCGGGCTCTACGGCGGTGGCTACGGCGCGGCCGGCATGAGCGGCGGCTTTGGCGGCGGCTCCGGGCTCGAAACCCGTGCAGCCGAGGCCAATGTCTACAATTCGCCGGGTTGGAAGCGGCTGCAGGAGCGCTCATCGAGCGCGCGCCCAGTCAGCCAGCCGCGCGAGAGCCGCAACACGGTGATCGACCTGCAAGCGGTCTCGGCCTTCGAGATGGGCGAGCGGGTCTTCCACCAGAAGTTTGGCTACGGCGAGATCATCGGCCTCGAGGGCGACAAGCTTGAGATCAGCTTCGAGAAAGCCGGGGTGAAGAAGGTGGTGGCGCGTTTCGTCACGGCGGCGGATTCGGCGGGCGACGTGCCCTTCTGATCCGATCGCCCGCTTTCGGGGCTCTGTCCCCGCCGCCGCAACCCCTCCGCCGCGACATCCGACCCTAGAAGAAGGCCCGGGGCAGCGCCCTCCGGGCTTTCTTTTTTGGCAAATGCGGCCGCCGCCTCGTCGCACCTCTCCTCTGCCGTTAAGGGGATCGCGGCGCGGCGGTTGGGTTTCCGTCGCGTCTTATTGGGTTTTTTCGCCGCGCGGGAAATTTCCCGGAAAAAGGTCATTTTTCCTCTTGCGGAGGTCCGCGGGAAACTCTAAATCGCCCACACCAACAAGGAAGCGGGCGTAGCTCAGGGGTAGAGCATTACCTTGCCAAGGTAAGGGTCGGGCGTTCGAATCGCCTCGCCCGCTCCAGTTGGACCTCCGGCGCAAGTCGGACCGGTGAGAGGCCGGCTGGCTGAAAGGCCAAGGGTCGAAAGACCCACATGATGAATGGTATGCGGGCGTAGCTCAGGGGTAGAGCATTACCTTGCCAAGGTAAGGGTCGGGCGTTCGAATCGCCTCGCCCGCTCCATTCACCACTTTCCCTCCGAAAGATCTCTTCAAGATACGACACGCGATTGTCCGGCCGCGGTGACGCGACGCCGGGTGTTTCGCGTCTGCGCGAATGCGCGCACTCCGCCCAAGGCACAGGGCGACCCTAGGCAGAGGGCGACCCTCAGGCCGCCCGGCTCCGGCTCAGAAGGCCTTGAAGGTCAGCGTGGTCAGCGTGCGCTCGATTCCCGGCACCGTGAGAAGGTTCTCGTTGATGAAATGCCCCACGTCGGCACCCTCGGGGATATAAAGCTTGAGCAGCAGGTCCCACTCGCCCGACGTCGAATAGAGCTCGGAGTGGATCTCCCGGAGCGCGATCTGGTCGGCCACCTCATAGGTGGCACCGGGCTTGCAGCGGATCTGGACGAAGACGCAGGTGGTCATGGCGGGCCTCTCGATGATATGCGCGCAAGCTGTCACAGCGCTCCCGCCGCCGCAAGCGCGCCCGGCCTCTCACGCGCGCGCGGGGCTTGGCCTGCGCCCTGCCCCGCCCTATAAGCCCCTGCGAGACATCGAGGAGTATGGTCCATGCGCAAGGCCGAGGTGAGCCGCAGCACCGCCGAGACGAAGATCGAGGTCGCCCTCGATCTCGACGGCACCGGCAGCTACGACATGAAGACCGGCGTGGGGTTCTTCGACCACATGCTGGACCAGCTGGCGCGCCATTCGCTGATCGACATGGTGGTGCGCGCCGAGGGCGACCTGCACATCGACGACCACCACACCGTCGAGGACACCGGCATCGCCATCGGCCAGGCGCTGGCCAAGGCGCTTGGAGACAAGCGCGGCATCCGCCGCTACGGCGCCTGCCTCTTGCCGATGGATGACGCGCTGGTGCGCGCGGCGCTCGACCTCTCGGCGCGGCCCTTCCTCGTCTGGAAAGTCGATCTGCCCACCGAGAAGATCGGCTCCTTCGATTGCGAGCTGGTGCGCGAGTTCTTCCAGGCGCTGGCGACTCACGGCGGCATCACCCTGCACATCGAGGCCATCGACGGCGTCAACTCGCACCACATCGTCGAGGCGGCCTTCAAGGCCGTGGCCCGCGCCCTGCGCGAGGCGGTCGAGCCCGACCCGCGCAAGGGCGACGCGATCCCCTCGACCAAGGGCGCGCTCTGAGAGCTTACGACCGAGCCGAGGGGCCAACCCCTCGCGCTCACCGGGGTCTTTGATCCCACTAGACACACCCATGACACTTGGGCGGACCCGCCGCCCGGACAGGAGGCGAGATGCTGACGGCGATCATCGATTACGAGAGCGGCAACCTGCATTCCGCCGAAAAAGCCTTTCAGCGCATGGCGCGCGAGCTGGGCGCGGGCGACGTCGTGGTCACCGACGCGCCCGAGGTGGTCGCCAAGGCGGACCGGATCGTGCTGCCCGGCGACGGCGCTTTTCCCGCCTGCGCAAAGGCCCTGCGGCTCTCGGGCTGTTTCGACGCCATGGTCGAGGCGGTGACCGTCAAGGGCCGGCCCTTCCTCGGGATCTGCGTCGGCATGCAGCTGATGGCCCGTGTCGGCCACGAATACGAAGAAACGCCCGGCCTCGGCTGGGTCGACGGCGAGGTCGAGAAGATCCTGCCCTCGGACACGTCGCTGAAGGTGCCGCACATGGGCTGGAACGAGCTGGTCATCGACCGCGCGCACCCGGTGCTGGACGGCGTGAAGACCGGCGATCACGCGTATTTCGTGCATTCTTACCAGATGCGCATGCTGACCCCCGAGCACCGTCTGGCGCATGTCGATTACGGCGGCACGATCACCGCCGTCGTCGGGCAGGGCAACATGCTCGGCTTCCAGTTCCACCCCGAAAAGAGCGCCGACACCGGCCTGCGGATGATTGGCAACTTCCTCACCTGGGCGCCGTAAGCGCGGTGCCCGGAACGCACCCTCGCATCGGGGCGGCGCGCATTGCAAAGCGCGCCCCGGCGCGGCTATAGGGGGCCGTCACAGAATTTGCGGAGCCGCGCCATGATCCTCTACCCCGCCATCGACCTCAAGGACGGCAAGGCCGTGCGCCTGCTGCGCGGCGACATGGAGAAGGCCACGGTCTTCAACGACGATCCCGCCGCGCAGGCGATGGAATTCGTCGAGGCGGGCTGCGACTGGCTGCACCTTGTGGATCTCAACGGCGCCTTCGCCGGAGAGCCGGTGAACGCCGCGGCGGTCGAGGCGATCCTTGCCCGCACCAAGGTTCCGGCGCAGCTCGGCGGCGGCATCCGCGACATGGCGACCATCGAGCGCTGGCTCGACAAGGGCCTCGCGCGGGTCATCCTCGGCACGGTGGCAGTCGAGAACCCCGCACTGGTGCGCGAGGCGGCAAAGGCCTTCCCCGGGAAGGTCGCCGTGGGCATCGATGCACGTGACGGGCGCGTGGCGACCAAGGGCTGGGCCGAGGTGACCGATGTCGATGCGGTGGATCTCGCGCGCAGCTTCGAGGACGACGGCGTGGCGGCGATCATCTACACCGACATCAACCGCGACGGCGCCATGCAGGGCCCGAACATCGAGTACACCGCCGCCATGGCGCGCGCCGTGTCGATTCCGGTGATCGCCTCGGGCGGCGTGTCGAAGCTGGCGGACCTCATTGCGCTGCGCGACTGCGGCGCCGAGCTCAATGGCGCGATCTCGGGCCGGGCGCTCTACGACGGGGCGATCGACCTGAAAGAGGCGCTGACCGCGCTGAAGGGGTGAGCCGCGCGCTCACCCTGATCCTGCTTGGGGCACTGCTGATCTGCCTGCTGCCCGTCGCGGGCGTTCTCGTGTCCACGGCCATCGCCGAATTGGCAGGCTGCCGCCTCGACGAGGCCGGCGGCTATCCCTGCGTCGTGCTCGGCCATGACCTCGGCGGGCCGCTCAGCACACTTTTCGTGTCGGGCTGGTTCGCGCTGCTCACCCTGCCCTTTGCCGGGCTCATCGTGATGGTGCTGGGGGCGCTCTGGCTGGTCCGGCGGATCCGGCGCCGTCAGAGCGGCTCGGTGCGGTAGAGCTTCACCTTCAGACTGCCATGCGCCACCGGCGCGCCGGTCGGCAGGAAGCGCAGGCCGGTCGCCTTGGCCAGCCCCGGCTCGGTGGTGATGATGCCGACGCGCCAGCCCGCGAACCTCTCCTTCAGCACCGTGCCGAGCGAGGCGTGCAGCGCGTGCAGCGGGCCCTTCTCGCCGATCCGCGCGCCGTAGGGCGGATTGACCATGACAAGACCCGGAGGCCCCTCGGGGCGTTCCAGATCGGCCACCGGGCGGCAGTCGAAGCGGGTCCAGTCGGTGACGCCCGCGCGCGCGGCGTTCTCGGTGGCAAAGCGCACCGCGCCCGCGTCCCGGTCCGAACCATAGTAGCGCGAGCCGGGTGCCCGCAGAGGCTCCTGCCGCTTCAGGCCCTTGAGGTCGGCGGGCGCGAAGACCGCCAGACGCTCGAAATCGAAGGCGCGCGCCCGGCCCGGCAGCAGGCCGGCGGCGATCTCGGCGGCCTCGATCGGGAAGGTCCCCGAGCCGCACATGGGATCGAGCACCGGCTCGCTGCCATCGTAGCCGCAGGCGCGCAGGAAGAGCGAGGCCAGCGTTTCGCGCATCGGCGCCTTGCTGACCGCCTGCTTGAGCCCGCGCCGGTGCAGCGGCTGGCCCGAAGTGTCGACGGAGAACGACACGAGATTGTCCTCGATCCGCGCGAGGATGCGCACGCCATCGTCGGCGAGCGGCGCGCCAAGCTCCTCGGTGATGGCGCGCTCGATCCGCTGCTTGGCGGCCCCGGCGTGGTAGATCTTCGACTTGCGGCTCAGCGCCTCGACCCTCACCGGCACGTCGGGCCGCAGGACATCGCCCCAGGGGAACTTGCGCGCCCGCTTGTCGAGCTGCGCCAGATGCACCGCCGGGAAGCCGCCGATGCGCGCCAGCACCCGAGCCGCGCCGCGCAGCTCGAGGTTGGCGCGCGCCACTTGGGGCCAGCCGCCCTGGAACGACACGCCGCCCTGTTCGGGCTTCAGCGGACCGAAGCCGAGCGACTTTGCCTCGGCCACCAGAACGGGCTCCAGCCCCGGCGCGCAGGCCAGGAAAATCTCGAAGGTCTTGTCCATCACATGTCCCGTCAGAGCAGCTCGAGCACGCGCTCGGGCGGTCGGCCGATCACCGCGCGCCCGCTGGCAAAGGCCACCGGACGCTCGATCAGCTTCGGCGTTTCGGCCATGGCGCGCAGCAACGTCTCGTCGTCGCTATCCCTGCTCAGCCCCGCCGCCTTGAACTCGGCTTCCTTTGTGCGGACCATCTCGATCGCCGGAACGCCGAGCGCGGCCTGCGCCGCCTTCAACTCATCGACACTCGGCGCGTCCTCGAGGTAGCGCCTCACCTCCGGCTCGATGTCCTTGGCCTGCAGCAGGGCCAGCGCCTCGCGCGACTTGCTGCAGCGCGGGTTGTGCCAAAGGATCATGTCCAGTCTCCGCGCCCGGTGCCGACGGCTTCCTCGACCGAGGCGAAGCCGTCCCGCGCCAAGAGCGCGTCCAGCCCCTCGGCGATGTCCTGCACCAGCGACAGCCCACCAAAGACCAGCGCCGTGTAGACCTGCACCGCAGAGGCCCCCGCGCGTATCTTCTGGTAGGCCTGCTCGGCCGAGCCGATGCCACCGACGCCGACCAGTGGCATCTGGCCCCCGGTCAGCTCCGAGAGCTTGGCCAGGACGCGGGTGGATTTCTCGAACAAGGGCTGGCCTGACATGCCGCCCGCCTCGGACGAGAAGGGCGAGGAAAGCCCCTCGCGCGAGAGAGTGGTGTTGGTGGCGATCACCGCGTCGACCTTGGAGGCCATGGCGACCTCGGCGACGTCCTTGAGACCCTGCTCATCGAGATCGGGCGCGATCTTGAGGAACACCGGGATGCGGTCGTCGAGATGCGCGCGCGCGTCCATGACCCCGCCCAGCAGCGCCGCCAGCGCGTCCTTGCCCTGCAGGTCGCGCAGCCGCTCGGTGTTGGGCGAGCTGACGTTGACGGTGGCGAAATCCAGATGCTCGCCGCAGCGCGACAGCACCTTGGCGAAATCCGCCGCGCGGTCCTCGCTGTCCTTGTTGGCGCCGAGGTTGAGCCCCAGCACCATGCCGCTCGGGCGCTGGACCAGCCGCTGCGCGACGACCTCCATACCCTCGTTGTTGAAGCCGAAACGGTTGATCGCCGCGCGGTCCTCGGTCAGGCGAAAGAGCCGCGGCTTGGGGTTGCCCGGCTGCGGGCGCGGGGTGACCGCGCCGACCTCGACGAAGCCGAAGCCGGCCCGCGACAGGCCCTGCAACGCGGCGGCGTTCTTGTCGAAGCCGGCAGCCAGCCCGATCGGGTTGGGCAGCTTCAGCCCCGCCAGCTCGCAGCGCAGGCGGTCCGAGGTGATCAGCCCCGGCGCCGGGGCCATGCCCATCTTCAGCGCCATGATCGCCAGCCCGTGCGCCTGCTCGGGGTCGACCTTGTGCAAGAGCGGCAGACCCGCCTTTTCAAGAAATCTCATCATGCCAGATCGTCCGGAAACTCATGCGCCCCGCCCTCGCCCACCGGCAGCGGACGCGACCACAGTAGCCCGGCCAGCGGCAGCGCGGAATAGAGATGCGGGAAGAGCGCCCCGCCACGCGACGGCTCCCAGGTGATCCTGTCGCCGAAATCCTCGACCTCGTAGCAGAGCAGGTACAGCCCCTCGACACCGGCGAAGTGCTTCGCCGCCGTCTCCCGCACCTGCTCGGCGGTGGAGAAATGGATGTAGCCATCGGCCACGTCGATCGGCGCACCGGCGGTCTCGCCCTGCGCCTGCAGCGCCGCCCATTCGTCGGCCCGGAGGATTTTGTAGATCAGCATGCAGGGCTGATGCCGCGGAACCCCGTCCCGGTCAATCCCCGCAGTCAACCCTCATTGGGCGAAACCGCGCTCAGCGTCGGCCCCGGCAGCGCCCCCGGGACATACGTGGCAGTCATCCGGGTCACCGTTTGGGCTGTGAGCAAGACCCGCGGCAGGTCGCGGACAGAAGGGGGCGCGGCGACAGTTTGACCGCCGGCCCTCCGGAATATGCGTGGGTCCATGGACACTTGCCCGCGTTCTGATCCATCGCCGGGCATTGCGCCAAATTTTCGCCCAACGTGTTTTGACAGCCCGTAAAACCCGTTGCAGGATCGGGAGATAAGAAAAAACCCGACAGAGAGGATTCCCATGTCGCTTCGTCTTCTGACCAGCGCCGCCGCGCTCGCCCTGACCGCCGGCGCCGCCAGCGCGGACTATTCGATTACCATCCTGCACACCAACGACTTCCACGCGCGGTTCGAGCCGATCAGCAAGTACGATTCCACCTGCGGCGAGGAAGACAACACCGAGGGCAATTGCTTCGGCGGCTCGCCCCGCCTGCAGACCGCGATCACCGAGGCCAAGGAGCGCGCCGGGAACTACCTGCTCGTGGATGGCGGCGACCAGTTCCAGGGCACGCTCTTCTACACCTACTACAAGGGCAAGCTCGCCGCCGAGATGATGAACCAGATGGGTTACGACGCGATGACCGTGGGCAACCACGAGTTCGACGACGGCCCCGAGGTGCTGCGCGGCTTCGTCGATTCCGTCGACTTCCCGGTGCTGATGTCCAACGCCGACCTCTCCGGTGAGGACTTGCTGAAGGGTGAGATCCAGAAATCGACCATCATCGAGAAGGACGGCGAGAAGATCGGCCTCATCGGCCTCACCCCGCAGGATACCGACGAGCTTTCGAGCCCCGGCAAGAACGTGATCTTCACCAATCCGGTCGACGCCGTGCAGAGCGAGGTCGACAAGCTGACCGAAGAGGGCGTGAACAAGATCGTCGTGTTGTCGCACTCGGGCTACAACGTCGACCTCAAGGTCGCAGAAGAGACCACCGGCGTCGACGTGATCGTCGGCGGCCACTCCAACACGCTGCTCGGCGACATGGACGGCGCCGAGGGCCCCTATCCGACCATGGTCAAGGACACCGCCATCGTCTCGGCCTATGCCTATGGCAAGTTCCTCGGCGAGTTGAACGTCACTTTCGACGACGAGGGCAACATCACCGAGGCCTCGGGCGCGCCGCTAATCATGGATGCCGCGGTGACCGAGGATGCCGCCACCAAGGAGCGCATCTCGGAGGCCGCCAAGCCGCTCGACGAGATCCGCAACAAAGTGATTGGCGAATCGACCGACGAGATCAACGGTAGCCGCGACATGTGCCGCGCCGAGGAATGCCCGATGGGCAACCTCGTGGCCGACGCCATGCTCGACCGGGTCAAGGACCAGGGAATCGAGATCGCGATCACCAACGGCGGCGGGCTGCGCGCCTCGATCGACTCGGGCGAGGTGACCATGGGCGAGGTGCTGACCGTGCTGCCCTTCCAGAACACGCTTTCGACCTTCCAGGTCACCGGCGCGGTGATCAAGGAAGCGCTGGAGAATGGCGTCAGCGAGATGGAGGAAGGCGGCGGCCGCTTCCCGCAGGTCTCGGGGATCAGCTTCACCGTGACCCCCTCCGCAGAAGTCGGCAGCCGGATTTCCGACGTGATGGTCGGCGACGCCGCGCTCGACGAGGCCAAGACCTACGGCGTGGTCTCGAACAACTTCGTGCGCAACGGCGGCGACGGCTACAAGATGTTCATCTCCGCCAAGCAGGCCTACGACTTCGGGCCCGACCTCGCCGACGTGGCCGCAGAGTTCATCGCCGCCAACACGCCCTACACGCCCGCCACCGACGGCCGGATCACCATTTCCGAGTGATCCGCTCCGAGGGCAACAGGACGCGGGGGCGTGCCGGAGACGGCGCGCCCCTTTTCACACCGGGGTTCACGCCGGGGTCCACACCGGGGATCGTCTCCGCAACATCCTCTTCCCCCCGGGGAAATTCCGCACTATCAGGGCCTCATGCTGAAGACGCGCATCATCCCCTGCCTCGACGTGGCCGATGGCCGCGTGGTCAAGGGCGTCAACTTCGTCGACCTGCGCGATGCGGGCGACCCGGTCGACGCTGCCCGAGCCTATGACGCCGCCGGCGCCGACGAGATCTGCTTCCTCGATATCCACGCCACGCATGAAAACCGCGGCACGATGTTCGACGTGGTCACCCGTACCGCCGAGCAATGCTTCATCCCGCTCACCGTGGGCGGGGGCGTGCGCACCGTCGGCGACGTGCGGGCGCTGCTGCTGGCCGGGGCCGACAAGGTGTCGTTCAACTCCGCCGCCGTCGCCAATCCCGACGTGGTGGCCGAGGCCGCCGATCACTTCGGCAGCCAGTGCATCGTCTGCGCCATAGACGCCAAGACCGTCGCGCCCGGTCGCTGGGAGATCTTCACCCATGGCGGCCGCCGCCCCACCGGCATCGACGCCGTTGAATTTGCCGTCACCATGGCGCGCAAGGGCGCGGGGGAAATCCTGCTCACCTCGATGGACCGCGACGGCACCAAGGCGGGGTTCAACCTGCCGCTCACCCGCGCCATCGCCGATGCGGTGCCGATCCCGGTGATCGCCTCGGGTGGCGTCGGCACGCTCGACCATCTGGTCGAGGGCGTGACCGAGGGCCATGCCTCGGCGGTGCTCGCCGCGTCGATCTTCCACTTCGGCACCTACACCATCGCCGAGGCCAAGGCCCATATGGCCGCCTCCGGCGTTCCGGTGCGGCTCTGAGAGGCCCTGACATGACCGAGATGACGCTCGAGAAACTCGAAGAGGTGGTCGCCGCCCGCGCCGCCGCCTCGCCCGACGAGAGCTGGACCGCCAAGCTGCTCGCCAAGGGTCCGGAGAAATGCGCCGAGAAATTCGGCGAGGAAGCCATCGAGGCGATCATCGAGGCGGTCAAGGGCGACCGCGAGAAGTTCGCCTCCGAGGCCGCCGACGTGCTCTTCCACTTCCTCGTGATGCTGCGCGCCCGCGAGCTGCCGCTGTCTGAGGTCATGGCCGAGCTGCAGCGCCGCCAAAGCCGCTCCGGCCTCGCCGAAAAGGCCGCCCGCCCCAAGGACTGATCCCCGCGCACTGGGGCGCTGCCCCTCGCCGTTGCGCGGCGCATCCCTGGCGTATTTACAAAGAGACGAAAAGCGCTGCGCTGCGGCGGATCCTGTTCCACCTGCCATCTGAACAAGAATAGTCGGAGGGGAACACGCGCAGCGCGGCGGGGCCAGCGCCCCCTACCGAGGTCAGCCGCCGGTCACCTCGGCCAGCGGCACGGCTGCGCCGAGGAGCCGTTCGTATTCGATCTTGGTGCAGCGGTCCTGCACCACGTCAACGCCCTTGCCCTCGGCCTTCGCTGCGGCCTCGGCATGCGCGACGCCGAGCTGCATCCAGATGGTGCGCAGCTGCGGCAGGTGTGACAGCGCCGCGCCGACCACCGAGGGCACCGCGTCGTGACGGCGGAAGATATCCACCATGTCCACCGGTGCGTCGATCTCCGAGAGCCCGGCGCGGAACTCCTCGCCGAAGATTGTCTGGCCCACATGCGCCGGGTTGACCGGGATGATCCGATAGCCGCGCTGGTGCAGGAACCGCGAGACGTAGTGGCTCGGCCGCACCGGGTTGGTCGAGATCCCGACCACGGCGATGACCCGGGTGCGGGTCAGGATGTCTTTGAGGAAGGTGTCGGAGTAGCTCATGAACCTCAGCCTGTCACAGCGCCGCGGGAAGAGGAAGGCACGAAGCGCGGGCGCGGCGCGGCCTCCCACAAAAAGAAAAAGCGTCCGGGTAAAACCCGGACGCAAGTTACGGAACGAGGGACAGTGAAGGGGTCGCGGAGGTTCCAGTTCCGCGCCTCTGCATCAGAGATAGGCGAAAATGACACAGATTGAAGGGTCCTCGCGATCATGTGATGAATAATTCTTGACCTTCCGTCCGCGACGTGCTGGCGCATCATTCTGCGGCAATCGCCTCATTGGTCAACATCTGCCACACCCGGTGCGGGGTGAAGGGCATGTCGGCCTGACGAATCCCTCTCTCCCAGAGCGCATCCTGCACGGCATTGGACACGGCGGCCATCGAGCCGACGGTACCGGCCTCGCCGCAGCCCTTCATGCCCATGGGGTTGCCGGTCGACGGCACCGGCTCGACATCGAAGGCGATCCACGGCGAATCCTTGGCGCGCGGCATCGCGTAATCCATGAAGGTCGCAGTCAGCAGCTGGCCGTCCTCGTCGTAGACCGTGTGCTCGGTCAGCGCCTGGCCCAACCCCTGCACCACCCCGCCATGCACCTGTCCCTCGGCCAGCATCGGATTGATGAGATTGCCGAAATCATCGACCACCGTATATTTCACCACCTGCGTGACGCCGGTCTCGGGGTCGATCTCGACCTCGCAGAAATGCGCGCCATTGGGATAGGAGCGGGCGTCGATCGCTGTGCGGGCCGACCAGCTCAGCAGATCCTCGCGGCCCTTCTCGCGCGCCAGCGCGGCGGCCTCGAGCATGGTCGGGTGCAGGTTCGAGCCATCCGCGCGGAACTGCTCGTCGTCGAATCGCACCTCGTCGGGATCGACCCCCATCTCGCCCGCAAGAAACTCCGAAAAGCCCGCGATCATGTCGCGCACCGCGGTGAGCGTCACCGTCGCCTGCGTGGTCACCGAGCGCGAGCCCCCCGTACCGCCGCCGCGCGGGATCAGGTCGCTGTCACCCTGCACGAAGCCGATCTTCTCGGCCGGGATGCCGGTGTGATCCGACAGGAACTTGGCAAACACCGTCTCGTGCCCCTGCCCGTTCGACTGGGTACCGACATAGATGGTTGCACCGCCATCCTCGGTGAACTCGACCTTCACGTCCTCGGCGGGATCGCCGAGGATGCTCTCGATGTAATAGCACAGCCCCAGCCCGCGCAGCTTGCCCTGCGCCTCCGACGCGGCCTTGCGGGCGGGGTAGCCCTTGATGTCGGCATCCTCCTCGGCATGCGCCAGCACGCGGGAAAAATCGCCCACGTCGTAATTCTCGCCCGTGACGGTCTTGTAAGGGAACTCCTGTACGAAGTTGATCCGGCGCAGCTCCATCGGATCGACGCCGAGCTCGCGCGCCGCGCGGTCCATGATCCGCTCGAGCGTGTAGATCGCCTCGGGGCGGCCCGCTCCGCGATAGGCGTCGACCTGCGTGGTGTTGGTGTAGAAGCCCTCGACCCGCATGTAGGCGGCCTTGATGTCATAGGTGCCGGTGAGCACCTTGGCGTAAAGCGCGGTCTGGATCGCCTGCCCGAAGTTCGAGTTGTAGGCACCGAGGTTGCAGCGGGTGTGGTTGCGGTAGCCGAGGATGCGGTTGTCCGCGTCGAAGGCCAGCTCGGCCAGCGTCACCAGGTCGCGCCCGGCGTGGTCCGAGAGCATCGCCTCGGTGCGGTCCGACATCCAGCGCACCGGGCGGCCGAGCTCCTTGGCGGCAAAGGCGATGGCGAAATACTCGGGATAGCCCGGGGCCTTCATGCCAAAGCCGCCGCCGACGTCGGGATTGGTGACGCGGATCTGCTCGACCGGCAGGCCGAAGGCCTGTGCCAGCTCGGATTTCAGCGCCCAGACACCCTGCCCGTTGAAGGCGACGTGCAGTTTCTCGCCGTCCCATTCGGCGTAGGCGCCGCGCGGCTCCATGGCGTTGACGATGACGCGGTTGTCTCCGACCTCGAGGCTGACCACCTTGGCTGCCTTGGCAAAGGCCTCCTCGGTTTCGGCCTCGTTGCCGAGCCCGAAGTCGAAGGCGCGGTTGTCGGGTGCCTCGGGGTGGATCGCGTCGCCACCCGCCTCCAGCGCCATGTGGACTGGCAGTTCGTCGAAGTCGAAGACGATGGCCTCGGCGGCATCCTTGGCCTCGATCATCGTCTCGGCGACGATCAGCGCCACCGGCTCGCCGACGTGGCGCACGCGCCCCTGCGCCAGGATCGGGCGCAGCGGATCGGCGGCCTTGCTGCCGTCGCGGTTCTTGATCACCGTGCCGCCCATCGAGATGTCCATGCCCGAGGCGACCAGGTCCTCGACCGTCGCCACCATGTGCACCCCCGGCATCTCGCGCGCGTCCGACACGTCGAGCTTGGCGATCTCCGCATGGGCGACCGGCGAGCGCAGCACATAGGCATGCAGCGCCCCGTCAGGTGCGATATCATCGACATAACGGCCATGCCCGGTGAGGAAACGTACGTCCTCGCTGCGCTTAAACGACTGGCTCTTGCCGAATTTTTCCATCTGACTGATCCTCCCGCGACGGCGTATTTGTCGCGACTGTAGAGGCCGCAGCCGCAGAGTCCAGCGCCCGGGACTGTGATCTCAGTCCTGATTTTCGATTTCCACGACTCTGCGCACGCCGTAGCCATTGAACCCGGTGACGAGCGCCCGGGAATAGGCTCCCATGCCCTCGAAGAGCAGGTAGTCGCCTTCCGTGAGGTCGCATGGCAGTGGCAGCAATTCGGGCAGCCGGTCGATGCTGTCGCAGGTCGGGCCGAAGACCACGCGGCGGGTTTGTGCTCCGGTCAGGGGGGCGCCGCTGCGGCTGACCGCGCGGACCCGGTCCATCGGCGCGATGTCGCGCCATTCGGCCAGACCGCCGTAGACGCCGTCGTTGAGAAAGACCGCCTCGTCGTGCACCCCCTTGACGCGCGTGGCCAGCGTCAGCGCCTCGGCGGCCAGCGCGCGCCCCGGCTCGCAGACCAATTCCGGCGGACTGTCGAAGGCGCCCTGCGCCGCCTCGCGGATGGTGTCGAAGATGGCCTGCAGGTCGGGCTTGCCCGTGTCGCGGTGCGCGGGGAAGCCGCCGCCGACGTTGAGCCGGTGCAGCGTGACCCCGGCCGAGCGCGCCACCGCGGCAGCCTCGTTGATGTAACGTCCCCAAGGCGCGGGGCTGGTGCATTGCGTGCCCGGGTGGAAGGTGATCGACGGGGTGAACCCCAGCGCCTCCACCCGCCGCAGCAACTGCACGGCCTGCTCGGGCGTGGCTCCGAACTTGGCGCCGAAGTCATAGGCCGCCCCAGCCACAGGCAGCTTGAGCCTCACGGCGATCTCGGTGCCGCGCGGCAGGCCCGCCAACTTCTCCAGTTCGGCCATCCGGTCCACCGACCACGAGACGCAACCCGCCTCCAGACCCGCCACGATTTCCGCCGCCGAGCGCACCGGGTTGTGGTAGTGCAAGATCGCCCCCGGCGCCTCGGCCCGGACCAGCGCCATCTCGGCGGGCGAGGCCACGTCGAAGGCGGTGATGCCCGCCGCATGCAAGACGCGGATCATCTCGGGCGCGGGATTGGCCTTGACCGCATAGGTCACGAGACCCGGAAAGCCGGTCAGGAACTCGCGGGCAACCTCCGCAAGCCTCCCCGGGTGGAAGAGGAACACCGGTTCGTCTGGGGCATTGGCCGCGAGCCAGGATTCCGGGGTCGGGGAAAGGGTGGGATCGATCCGCATGGGCACTGCCTCCTGTCGCTTTTCTTCCCAGACTGACGCAGAAAACGCTCGGATTCGCGTGGCAGATGGCACAGAATGTCAGGCGTGATGCGACAGATTGACGAAAAGACCATTCAGATTGACGAAACCGACCGGCAGCTCATCGCGCTGCTCGAGGCGGATGCACGGCTGCCGGTGGCCGATCTCGCCCGAAAGCTGGGGCTGGCGCGGACCACGGTTCAGGCGCGCATCGATCGGCTGCTGGCACGCGGCATCATCGCCGGCTTCACCCTGCGCCGCGGTGCCGCGCTAATGGCGCCGATCCGCGCCACGGTCCTCGTGTGCATCGAGCCGCGCAGCCAGCCCGAAGTGCTCGCCCGGCTGCGCCAGATGCCGGCGGTCGAGGCGGCGCATACGACCTCGGGGCGGGTCGACCTGCTGGTGCAGGTGAGCGCCCGCAGCACCGAGGAGCTGGATGCCACGCTCGACAAGATCGCAGAGGCGCGCGGGGTAAGAAGCTCCGAGAGCCTGATCCATCTCAGCACGAAGCTGAACCGGGCGGGCTAGCGGCGCGCGCTGCCCTGCCTTCAGAAAAAGCTCTGCGGGTCGATGTCGATCGCCATGCGCAACTCGCCCTTCAGACGGAACTGCCCGGCCCATTCGGCGAGCGCCGCTTGCAGCGCCACGCCCTTCGGCGCCTTGACCAGCAACCGCACCCGGTGCCGCCCGCGCACGCGGGCGATGGGCGCCGGCGCCGGCCCGTAGACCTGCGCTCCGATGCGCCGCAGCGGCCCGTCCTGCCGTGCCATCGCCGCGCCGAGATCAAAGACCTCCTGCACCTCGGTCGAGGACAGGATCACCCCAGCCAGACGGCCATAGGGCGGCATCCCGGCGGCGCGGCGCTCGTCGGCCTCGGCCTTCCAGAACCCCTCCTCGTCGCCCGAGAGGATCGCCCGGATCACCGGGTGCTCGGGCTGGAAGGTCTGCAGAAGCGCCGTGCCCGGCTTCTCGGCCCGACCGGCACGCCCGGCCACCTGCCGCATCAGTTGGAAGGTCCGCTCCGCCGCCCGCAGGTCCGAGCCCTGCAGCCCGAGGTCGGCGTCGATCACCCCCACCAGCGTAAGGTTGGGAAAGTTATGCCCCTTGGCGACAAGCTGCGTGCCGATGACGATGTCGGCCCCGCCCATGGCGATCTTCTCGATCTCGGCCTTGAGCTGCCGCGCCGAGCCGAAGAGGTCCGACGACAGCACCGCCAGCCGGGCGTCGGGAAAGACCTCGGCTGCCTCCTCGGCCAGCCGCTCGACCCCCGGCCCCACCGCCGCCAGCTTGCCCTCGACCTCGCAGGAGGGGCATTTTTCGGGCTTCGGCGTGCTCTCGCCGCATTGGTGGCAGATCAGCCGCTGCTGGAAGCGGTGCTCGACCATGCGCGCGTCGCAATGCGGGCAGGCGATCTGGTGGCCGCAGGCGCGGCAGATGGTGACCGGGGCATAGCCGCGCCGGTTGAGAAACAGCAGCGACTGTTCACCCTGCGCGATCCGCCGCTTCACCGCCGACTGCAAGGAGGGCGAGATCCAGCGGCTGCCCGGCAGATCCTCGCCGCGCATGTCGAGCGCCCGCATCTGCGGCATCACCGCCGGACCGAAGCGCGAGACCAGATCGAGCCGCTGGTACTTGCCCGCGTCGGCATTGGCCCAACTTTCCAGCGAGGGCGTGGCCGAGGCCAGCACCACCCGCCCCGCGCAGATCGAGGCGCGCAGCACCGCCATGTCGCGGGCGTTGTAAAGCACGCCCTCCTCCTGCTTGTAGGAGGTGTCGTGCTCCTCATCGACGACCGTCAGGCCCAGGTCGCGGAACGGCAGGAAGAGCGCCGAACGCGCGCCCACCACCAGCTGCGCGCCGCCCTCGGCCACCTGCCGCCAGACCCGCCGGCGCTCGGTCACCGTGACGCCCGAGTGCCACTCGGCAGGGCGCGCGCCGAAGCGGGCCTCGACCCGGGTGAGGAACTCAGAGGTGAGCGCGATCTCGGGCAGCAGCACCAGCGCCTGTCGGCCCCTGCGCAGGCATTCGGCCACGGCTTCAAGGTAGACCTCGGTCTTGCCCGAGCCGGTCACCCCCTTCAGAAGCACCGTACCATAGCTGCCTGAACGCACACCGTCGCGCAGCACCTCGGCGGCGGCGGCCTGATCCTCGGTCAGCGCCTTGCCGCCGTAGTCGGGATCGAGCCGGGCAAAGGCGGTGTCGCGCGGCGCCTCCTCCTCGCGCACCGCCCCCTGCTTGGCGAGACCCTTGACCACCGAAGATGTCACCCCGGCGGCATCGGCCAGCTCCTTGAGCGTCAGCGACAGGCCGCCCATCTCGTCGAGCACCTCCAGCACCCGGCGCCGGGCATCGGTCATCCGGTCGGGCTCGGCGTCGCCGCGTCGGTAGATCTTGCGCATCGCCGGCCCGTCGCCGAGCCCCGGCGCGCGGGTGGCAAGGCGCAGCATGGCGGTGCGCGGGGTCAGCGTGTAATCGGCGGCACGCTCGAGAAACTCGCGCAGCTCGGCACGCATGGGGGGCGCATCGAGCACCCGGAAGGCGGCGCGGACCTTGGCCGGATCGAACCCACCCTGCCCCGGCCCCCAGACCACGCCCAGCACCTTGCGCGGCCCCAGCGGCACCTCGACATAGGACCCCTGCGCGCAGCCCCCCACCGGCGCCTTGTAGTCCAGCAGCCGGTCAAGGGGCTGCGTGGTCAGCACCGAGATCAGCGTGCCTTCGTCGTAGAAGTCATCCATTGAGGGCAGGTCCGTTAGCGCTATTTCCAAGGGGGTTTTCGCCCCTCACTGCATGAGGTAAGACAGGCGCGACCGAATGCCAAGCCAAGCCTGGAGGGCTTACTCAGATGAAATTCTTTGTCGATACCGCTGACGTCGACGCAATCCGCGAGCTTCACGAGCTCGGCATGGTGGATGGCGTCACCACCAACCCCTCTCTGATCGCCAAGTCCGGCCGTGACATCCTCGAGGTCACTAAGGAAATCTGCGAACTGGTCCCCGGCCCGGTCTCTGCGGAAGTGGTCGCAATCGACGCCGAGGCGATGATCGAGGAAGGCCGCAAGCTGGCCGAGATCGCGCCGAACATCGCCGTGAAGGTGCCGCTGACCTGGGACGGGCTCAAGGCCTGCAAGGTGCTCTCGGAAGAGGGCAACATGGTCAACGTGACGCTCTGCTTCTCGGCCAACCAGGCGCTGCTCGCCGCCAAGGCCGGCGCGACCTTCATCTCGCCGTTCATCGGCCGCCTCGATGACCTGAACCTCGACGGTCTGCAGCTGATCGCCGACATCCGCGCGATCTATGACAACTACGGCTACGAGACCCAGGTGCTGGCCGCCTCGATCCGCTCGGCCAACCACATGTCGGAATGTGCCAAGATCGGTGCCGACGTCTGCACCGCGCCGCCCTCGGTGATCAAGGCCATGGCGAACCACGTGCTGACCGACAAGGGCCTCTCCGCCTTCCTCGCCGACGCCGAGAAGGCCGGAATCAAGATCGTCTGATTCGGCAAACCCGGACATCAGGGCCCGTCTCTTCGGAGGCGGGCCTTTTTCTTTGCACCCACTCCTGCCCTGCGCGGGGCTCCTCGTCTTGCGGTCATCGGCTCGCGAGCCTCTACCGCGCGGTCAACCTGCGCGCAGATTGGTTAATTAATGGTTAGTAGGGCCGGCGGCGCGCTCAGAGGTTGGGCTCACCCTGCAGGCCCAGCAGCTTGCGGAAGCCGGTCCAGTAGCCCGGCAGGCGCGGCGGCTGCGACAGCCCCTCGAGCGCCTCCTCGGCGAAGCGCGGCATGGCGCGCGGGGCGAAGTCGCGGCCCCAGTCGAGATAGGCATCGGCGTGCTCGGGGCGCAGCCGGCAGGCCGAGCCGACGAGGCCGACGAGCGTCTCGGGGGCCGAGTACCATTCGTCCTGGATGCCGGTCACCTTGGACTTGAGGAAAGGCCCGACCCAGCGCATCAGGCGCTTTTCGGAGAACTGCAGCAGCAGCTCGCCCATCTCGTCGCGGCTGTAGCCGATCAGCGGCGGGAAGGTGTCGTAGAAGATCGCCTGCCCCTCCACCACCGCGAAGTTGCGGATCGAGGGATGAAAGCCGATGCGGCCCTCGATCTGGTCGGCGTTGTTCCAGAACTGCGCGATCACCTGCCCGGCGCTTTCCATCATCGCCAGCGTCGAGGCCAGATCCTCGCGCTGCATGCGCGGGCGCATCAGCGCGCTCTCGGGCAGCGCCTCCTGCAGGATCACCGGCACCCGGCCCTGCTCGCTTTCCATCAGCAGGAACTCGGTCTGCGGCAACGGCACGCCGGTTTGCTGCAGCGCGGCGACATAGGCATCATGCGCCCGCGCCAGCCGCTCCAGCGCCGCGCCGTCGGGCAGGCCCCGGTAGACCTTGACCACCTTGTCGGCGAAGGGGCCGTCCACCGGCCGGAAGGGGGCGCAGAAATACCCAAGGCGCGAGATCGGCTGACCCTGCCCCTGCTGGTGGCGGCGGATGGTCTCGGCGAGCGCGGCGTGATCGGTCATCTGGGTCATGTCTCCTGTTGCCGCCCGCTTTACCCGTTTGCCAGCGCCTCCGCCACCTCTGCGGTCAGGGCGGCGATCTCGGCGCGGGCCGGGGTCTTGCGGCCCTCGGCGGCGCTCTGGCCGCGGCCGAAGGCCTCGGCATAGCCCACCCGGTTGGCCAGCTGCGCAGCGGCGATGGGCACTTCCATGGCCTTCACAGCCTCGGCGATCTCGCCCGACAGCCGGGTGCCGGGCCGGGTGCGGTTGAGCACCACAAGCGCCGCGCGATTCTCCCGGCGGGCGAGGTCGAGCACCCCCTCGGTGGCCCAGAGGTCGAGATGGCTCATCGAAACGGGCACCACCACCAGGTCGGCGGCGCGCAGCGCCGGGCGCAGATCGCTGTCGGCCTTCGGCGGGGTGTCGACGATCACCACGTCGTGGCTCGCCGCCAGCTTGCGGCATTCGTAGGTCACCCCCCAGGCCGAAGATGTGGCGAACTCCAGCGTCCCGAGCGCGCCGGGGTCGCGCTCCAGCCGGGTCATGAACCAGCGCCCGAGGCTGCCCTGCGGGTCAATGTCGACCAAGGCCACGGATTTGCCCTGCGCAAGGAAGCCGATGGCGAGATTGGCCGAGAGCGTGGTCTTGCCCGAGCCCCCCTTCTGCTGCGCGACGGTGATCACCGATCCGGTCATGAAAGCCCCCCATGCGATGCGACGGCCCGCGCCGGGCCATTTCGCACCTGCAGCATAGCCGAAGACGGCCCCCCGTCCAGTGGCCAGATGACGCGGGGTGAGGCGTTCTGCCGGAGCGCTTCGGCGCAGGGATTCACCCGACCTTAAGGACAATTCCGCCATGCTGCCTGGCAGGAGGCTTCTGATGCGGCACCTGCTCTTGCACGCCCTGATCTGCACGCTGCTCGGCACCGCCGCCACGCCGCTGCGCGCCGGAGCCTGGCTGCAGCCGCCGGGGCGCGGATTTGCCAGCACGACCACCCGGCTCTCCTGGGCGCAGGATCAGCCAGTGCAGAACTGGCCGCGCGCCGAGATGCGCTATGACACGTTCTATCTCGAATACGGGGCCAGCCGCCGGCTGACCTTCGGCACC
This sequence comes from Salipiger sp. PrR003, assembly GCF_010500785.1. Taxonomy (NCBI): domain Bacteria; kingdom Pseudomonadati; phylum Pseudomonadota; class Alphaproteobacteria; order Rhodobacterales; family Roseobacteraceae; genus Salipiger; species Salipiger sp. PrR003. The sequence goes on along the minus strand of NZ_JAAGOV010000010.1, from coordinate 88,210 downwards.
GATCTGGGGCGTGCGATCTCGGGCGGCGGCAAGGCCGTGGCCTTCGTGCGGTTTCCCCTGCTCGGCACGGGTCCGCTGCGCGTCGCCGGCGAACTGGGGCTGGGCCAGATCGAGGGCGTGCGGGCCCTGCGACCGGGGCTCTCGGTTGGCTTCGGGCTGGAGCAGGGCTGGCTCAACGCCGATCTGCTGGCGGAGATTCGCGAGGCCGAGGGGACCGACTACAAACTCGACCTCACACTGGGGCTGCGCCTGCCGCGCAAAGCGCGGCTCATCCTGCAAATCCAGAGCGGCGCGCAGCAGGGAGACGAAGCCTTTGCGCGCTTGGCCCCCTCGCTGGTTCTGCCCCTGCGCAGACGCCTGCAGATCGAGATCGGCGCCAACCAGGGGCTGACCGGCGATGACAGCTCGGGAATCTTCATGGGACTCTGGAGCGAGTTCTGAAGGGCGGGAGGCCGGCGCACCGCGGCACCGGCCCGCCCGTCTGCATCGCGGCACGGCTCAGTAGTCCATCCGCACCATCATCGTCAGATCGCCCCGCAGCGGCTCGGGCCAGACCACATGCACCTCGTCCTTTGCGCTGCCGCCCTCGGTGACAGCATAGGGTGTGACAAAGGTGCTGGCATCGCCCGCATCGCGCGGGCGCGAGCGCAGCACGAGGCTCTGCACCTCGCGCGTCTGCCCGCCAAAGGGCAGCCGGTTGCCGGTCTCGACGACCCATGTGCTTGCGTGGCTGTTCTGCGCATGGGCGACCTGCAGCGGGTTCTCGGTCTGCAGTTCGACATTGTGAAAGGTGTTCGCGCTGAAAAAGACCCGCCGCATCGCATTCAGGTTCAGGGGGGCGAAGGAGGTGTCGACCCGGTCCACCCGCACGATCGTCCCGCCGACGCAGCGAAAGAGGTTCCCCGACAGGGTGAGCCCGTTGACCATGTGGCCCGCGCCATAGGGCTTCACCACCAGAAAGGAGAACCACTCGGCGACATCCGAGCAGAGCATGACATTGCCGGTCAGCGACAGGCCCGCGAAACCGAAGCCGCCGGTAAAATCGGGCTCCGGCTCGCGCTCGTTGGTCCATTCGATAAAGCAGTTGTCGATGTAATTTCCGGTGATCGTCGTGTTGCAGGCGCGCAGGCAAAGCACGATCCCCGCCGAGCGAATGCCCACGCCGCTGTCGTCGCCCTGGAAGAAATGATTGCCCGAGATCACCGCATGCGCCCCCGAAACCACCGCGAAATGCCGGAACTGCGAGGCGCGATTGTTGCGGATCTTCACGTCGTTGGCGTTGGTGTTGATCGCCACTGACTGGCGGCTCGTGGTGGCAAGATCGGCCTCGGCGCTCAGGAACTGGTTGTGATCGACCAGCAGCCCCTGACAGCCGTCGCCCGGCGAGGTGATGCCGCGGTGACCGGGACGGTTGAAGACGCAGCTGCGGATGACGTTGACCGTGCCTGCGGGCGGCAGCATCACCCCGCTCGCCACTTCAGAGCACTGGAATTCCACGCCCTCGATCTCGAATTTCTCGAGCTTGGTGAAGCCCGAGAAATCGAGCAGGTAGCGGAAGCGGGTGAAGGTATAGCTCTGCGTGCCGATGGCGTCCGAGAGCGGCTGCGACAGGGTGATCGTCGCGGCGCCGACGTTCTTGTCCTTCACGTAGATCTCGCGCCCCACCCCGGCGCCGGTCACCAGGCTGCCCACCTCGATATTTGCGACGTTCGACACATTGGTCAGCTGCCAAGGGTTGGCGGCCGCGTAGGTCGCGGTTCCGGTGACGCTGGCCGGGTCCCAGCCTCCGCCCGCCTCGGCACGGAGCTGACCGTTGCGCAGAACCCGGCGCTGGGAATAGGTGTCGCGATTGTTGACTGCCGCCCGCACGTCGAGCGGCGCGCTCAGCGACACCCGTCGCCCGCAGAGATCGAAGCTCTCGTGGTCGGCGTTGTTGAGCAGCGACTGCAGCCCCTTGGCCAGCGCCAACGCCTCGTCGCAGCCGAAGGCCGCGAGATAGGCGGAGAAGTGGAAGTCCCGGGTCAACGACAGGATCGCCGAGGCGGGCATGCTCACCTGCCCCTCGAAGCGCACGGGGTTCTCCAGCGTCACCGAACTGGCGAGCCGGTAGGTCCCCGCGGGCACCACGATCTGCCGCCCGTCGGCCGCGGCGTCGGCAGCCTCGAAGGCCGCGCTGTCGTCGGTGCTGCCATCGCCGCGTGCGCCGTAGTCCCGCACATCGACGCTGGCCATCATGCCGCGCAGGAAGTCCCCGGTCACATCCTCGATCCGAAGGTCGTCGATCCGCACCACCCCGCCGCTGAGCCCGGTCAGGTCGAGCCCGAAGTGGCCATAGCTTGGCGCCATGCCCCAGGCCATGTCGACGCCGCCGCGCGATCCGGTTCCGACGATGGCCGAGACCTCGACCACCTCGCCGTAGCTGGTCAGCGCGACCGAAGGCCCAAGCATCGGCAGGCCGGTCACCTCGACATCGCTGCCGCTGCCCGCCCAGCCTGCGATACGCACCGAGGGCAGGTTGCCCGAGACCGCCTTCACCCGTGCAGTGATCCGCAGGTACACCCCGGGCAGGATCGGCGTCTGCCCCATGTAGCGCAGCTTCTGCGTCGGCTCGGCCTTCTGCAGTTCGAGACAGCCACCGAAATCCGCATCCGCCGGGACAAAGGCCGCCGAGGGATAGGAGGCATAGGTGTCTGATCCGGGCCGCCCGTCACCCCGCGACCAGACACCCAGCCCTTCGGAAAAGGGCGTGGGGGTCAGCACCACCCCGTCGGTCACCGCAATGTTCATGGCTTGCACCTCTGCTCTCTGTCGCCTCGCGGGGTCGTGCCGATCCCACGGAAGACAAGGCTGACGGGCAGAGGTTAAAGCGCTCTGGCAGTACCGTGCCCTGCCCGCGCAACGGCGGGGCCAAGCAATGCAAAAGGGCCTCCCCGATCGCTCGGGAAGGCCCTTTCAACTCATGCTGTCAGAAACTTCAGCCCAGCTCGCCCGCCAGACCCTTGCGGATCAGTGCGGCGGTCTCGGTGACGCCGTAAAGCGCGATGAACCCGCCAAAGCGCGGCCCCTGGCTCTGACCCAGCAAGACCTCGTAGAGCGCCTGGAACCATGCGCGCAGGTTCTCGAAGCCGTGCTCCTTGCCGACCGAGAAGACCAGCGTCTGCAGCGCCTCGTCGTCGACCGCGCCGTCGTAGCCCTCGAGCTGCGCCGCGAGGTCCTCCATCGCCGCCCGCTCCTGGTCGGTGGGCGCGCGGAACTGCTTGGTCGGCTTCACGAAGTCGTTGAAGTAGCGCACCGCAAAGCCCGCTGCGGCGTCGAGATCCGGGTGGGTCTTCGGCGCGGCGTCGGGCGCGTAGCGGCGAATGAAGCCCCACATCGCATCCTTGTCCTCGGCACCTGCGGCCGAGGCGAGGTTGAGCAGCATCGAGAAGGGCACGACCATCTTCGATTCGGGCACATCGCCGCCGTGGATATGCCACACCGGGTTGGCGAGCTGCGCCTTCACGTCCTGCGTCGGGTAGGCGCGGAGCTGCTGGTGGTACTCGTCCATCGCCTTGGGGATCACGTCCCACCAGAGCCGCTTCGCGGTCTTCGGCTTTTGGAACATGAAGTAGGACAGCGACTCCGAAGAGGCATAGGTCAGCCACTCGTCGATCGACAGCCCGTTGCCCTTGGACTTCGAGATCTTCTCGCCGTTCTCGTCGAGGAAAAGCTCGTAGGTGAAATGCTCGGGCGCGCGCACGCCCAGCGTGCGGCAGATGCCGTCGTAGATCGGCGTGTTGGTCGAGTGATCCTTGCCGTACATCTCGAAGTCGACGCCGAGCGCCGCCCAGCGGGCGCCGAAGTCGGGCTTCCACTGCAGCTTCACGTTGCCGCCGGTCACCGGGACTGTCCACTCCTTGCCGTCGTCATCGTCAAAGGTGATGGTGCCCTCGGCAGCGTCGACGTGTTTCACCGGCACGTAGAGCACGCGGCCGGTCTCGGGGTGGATGGGCAGGAAGATCGAATAGGTCGAGGCCCGCTCCTCGCGCAGCGATTTGAGCATGATCTTCATCAGATCATCGTATCTCTCGCAGCAGCGCAGCAGGATCTCGTCGAACTGGCCGGACTTGTAGAAATCGGTGGCCGAATAGAACTCGTACTCGAACCCGAAGGTATCGAGGAAGCGGCGCAGCATGGCGTTGTTGTGATGACCGAAGCTCTCGAACTCCTCGAAGGGGTCCGGCACCGAGGTCAGCGGGCGCTGCAGGTTCTCCTGCAAGAGCGCCTGGTTCGGCACGTTCTCGGGCACCTTGCGCATCCCGTCCATGTCGTCCGAGAAACAGATCAGCCGGGTCGGAATGTCCGAGATCACCTCGAAGGCGCGGCGGATCATCGTCGTGCGCGCAACCTCGCCGAAGGTGCCGATATGCGGCAGCCCCGATGGACCGTAGCCGGTCTCGAACAGCACGTATCCCTTCTCGGGCGGCGTCTTCTCGTAGCGTTTCAGCACCCGGCGCGCCTCTTCAAAGGGCCAGGCCTTCGAGCTCATTGCTGCGTCGCGCAGTTCGGACATGAGAAAACACTCCTTAGGGGAAGAAACGCCCACGATCACGGGGCAGTGCGCCAGCCTCCTATTGCAGGCGGGGCACGGGGTCAATAAATTGCCCGTAGCATGATTTTTCCGGAGTATTCCAGTGCCCGACGCCGCCCCGCACCCGATGACACCGCAAGACTGTCTTGTCGCGCTGATGATCGCCGTCTCGGCCTCTGACGAGAACATGCGCACCGCAGAGCTGGTGAAGATCGAATCCGCCGTCAACATGCTGCCGATCTTCAGCGATTATGACATCGACCGCATGCGGGTGATCACCGATCTGGTGTTCGACCTCTTCGAGCAGGAAGACGGGCTCGACGCGCTCTTCGGCCTGCTGCGAGACAACCTGCCGGAACGGCTGAACGAGACCGCCTACGCGCTGGCCTGCGACGTGGCCGCCGCGGATGGCACGCTGCGCGAGGAAGAGCTGCGGCTGCTCGAGGAAATCCGTTACGAGCTCGACATCGACCGGCTTCATGCCGCCGCCATCGAGCGCGGCGCCCGGGCGCGTCACCTGCGCGCCTGACGCCGGCCCGGCTGACAAAAGCCTTCGGGCGTCAGGGCTCCGCGGTTCCCGTGAAGGCCATGGCGCCCGACGAGGTCTGCGTGGTCGGAGTCACCCCGGGCAGCCCCACGGCCTCGAGCCCCTTGCCCTCGGGGAAAAGGTCGCCCCAGCGCCGGATCAGATCCTGCTGCAGCATCTTGGCGCGGGTGTTCCACTCCATCATGCCCGGCGGGCGCTCGCGCGCCTCGATCGGGATCGCGTCACGACGCGGCACGTCCCCGCAGAAGATCGCAAAGACCAGTTCCTCGCCACTCGGCAGATCGACATAGCCCGCCAGCCCGCTGACGAAGTTGAGCGTGCCTGTCTTGGCGTGGACCTTGAGCGAGGTGTCTTTCACCGGGCGACCGCGCTTGTCGAGCACGGTGATCGGCTTCATCAGCGGTTTCAGGTTCAGTCGCCGCTCGGCCTGCAGCACAGCCAAGGCCACATCCGCGGCGGCCACACGGCTGTCGCCGCCCAGACCCGAGTGATCGACCATCGCCACATGGGTCAGCCCCATGCTCTCGCGCGCCCAGGTGTTCATCTCTTCTGCCGACTGCTTGATCGACAACGCATGACCGAGCCGCTTGCGTGTGGCTGTCAGCCCCACCAGCTCGGCGGTGAGGTTGGTCGAGTACTTCAGCATATCCTTGAGCACGACGTGCAGCGGCTCGCTCTCGACGCGGCCGATGAAGTCCACCCGCTCGACCCCGTGCTCGATCACCGGCTCGGGAAGCTGCAGCCCCTTCGAGCCGGCCAGCGCCTGGAAGACCTCGCCCACGTAGAGCTCGGGCTTGCGCACCGGCAGCCAGCGCGAGCCCCCCTTGCCGAGCGCATGTTTCGCCACGCTCCACGCGTCGCGGCCGTTGAGATCGTCATAGGTGTAGATCGGCCCGTTGCGGTCGGCGACCGCCATATGCGCCATGCGCACCGCCTGTCGCCCCGCCATCGAGGGGGCGTCCATGCTGACCTCGTAGCCGTCGCCGGCCTTCTCCCACTCGAAGCTGACGCGGTTGTAGTTGAGGTTGATGCCCGCGACGGCGGGGTTGTAGGCGACATGCACCGGCTGCTCGGTGTCGATGACCGGCGAATAGGGCAGCACGCCACCGTCCACGATGAAGCGCCCGGTGATCGACTTGATCCCCACTTCCTCGAGGCTGCGCGCCAGCTTGGCCAGCCCATCGGTGTCCAGCGTGGGATCGCCGCCCCCCACCAGCACCAGATCGCCCTTCAGCTCACCGCCGACGATGGCGCCGGTCGTCCAGAGTTCTGTCGAGAAACGGTAGTCCGGCCCCAGCAGGTCGAGCCCGTAGGCGGCGGTCAGCGACTTGGCGACGCTGGCCGGCGGAAGGCCGAGCGTGCCGCGATGGCTTTCGAGCAGCTTGCCGGTGGCGGCGCTGAGCACGGCATAGCCCACGATCCCGTCACCGAGCCGCGCCTTGGCGATCAGCTCCTCCGGGGTGTCGAGGGTGCGCACGGCGACGTTGTCGCCGCGCCCCAGCGGCCTTAGCGAGCGTTCGGGCGCCTCCGCCAAAGCCGGGGCAGCAGCCGAGGCAAGCCCCGATGCAGCAAGGGAGAGCAGGAAGTGACGACGAGAGAGACCGCGGTTCATTCCGCCGATCTAACCGATGCACACAGAGCGCAGCAAGCGTGCAGGCGCTCGGATCGCTTCACATTTCCGCCGGTTCCGCGCTCGCTCGTCGCGGTGCACGCGCCCGCAGGGCGGTCGAGCTGAGATCTGACATCGGCAGGTTGACGAAGCACCAGCTTGGCGGCGCGCTGAGCGGCAGCAGCGGCGCGGCGCTGCCCGGCAGGCGGGCGTGGCGGAAGACCGAGGCCGCCACCGAGCCCTGCGCGGCAAGCCGGCTGCCGGGGCGCGCCAGCACGCCCACGGGCACGCGGCGCATGATCTCGCGCCAGTCCTCCCAGCGATGCAGCTGTGCAAGGTTGTCCGCGCCCATCAGCCAGACGAAGCGCACGCCGGGGTGGCCCTTCTGCAGCAGCTCCAAGGTGCGGGCGGTGTGACGGGTGCCGGCCAGAGCCTCGAAGCCGCTGATGCGCACCCGCGGATGCTGCATCAGATCGCGGGCGGCGGCGATGCGCGCCTCGAGCGGCGCGGGGCCCTTTGGTTTCAGCGGGTTGCCAGGACTGACCAACCAGAGGACGCGGTCGAGCCGGAAGCGTTTCAGCGCCTCGAGGGTGATGCGGACATGGCCCTCGTGCGGCGGGTCGAACGATCCGCCGAGCAATCCGATCCTCTGCCCGGGTGCCAGATGAAACCCGGTCTGATGCGCATTCCAGAGCATCCCGCCCCTTCCTTCAGGAATGAATGCCCAAAGGCACAGGATTTTGCTCAGGGATCAACCGGATTTTTCCGGCTGCCGCCCGCCAGCCCCCTCGGCTCCTGCAAAACAAGGCATTTGCTTTCCCCCCTTGCGGTGCCATACACGCCCGCAAAGCTTTTTCACCGGAGGAACCGATGGCCAGCTATCAGTACGTCTACCACATGGACGGCGTCTCCAAGACCTATCCCGGCGGCAAGAAGTGCTTCGAGAACATCCGTCTCAGCTTTTTGCCCGGGGTGAAAATCGGTGTCGTCGGCGTCAACGGCGCCGGTAAATCGACCCTGCTCCGCATCATGGCGGGCATCGACAAGGACTTCTCGGGCGAGGCCTGGGCCGCCGAGGGCGCCAAGGTCGGCTACCTGCCGCAGGAGCCCGTGCTCGACCCGTCGCTCGACGTGCGCGGTAACGTCATGCTCGGCGTCGCGGCCAAGAAGGCCAAGCTCGACCGGTTCAACGAACTGGCGATGAACTACAGCGACGAGACCGCCGACGAGATGGCGCAATTGCAGGACGAGATCGATTCGCAGAACCTGTGGGATCTCGACAGCCAGATCGACGTCGCCATGGAAGCCCTGCGCTGCCCGCCGGACGATGCGGATGTCAGCACTCTCTCGGGCGGTGAGAAGCGCCGCGTCGCGCTCTGCAAGCTGCTGCTCGAAGCGCCCGAGATGCTGCTGCTCGACGAACCGACCAACCACCTCGACGCCGAGACCATCGCCTGGCTGCAGAACCACCTCATCGAGTACAAGGGCACGATCCTCTGCGTCACGCACGACCGTTACTTCCTCGACGACATCACCGGCTGGATCCTCGAGCTCGACCGCGGCCGCGGCATCCCCTACGAGGGCAACTACTCGAGCTGGCTCGAGCAGAAGGCCAAGCGCCTCGAGCACGAGGCCCGCGAAGACAAGGCCAAGCAAAAGACCCTCGAGCGCGAACTCGAGTGGATGCGCCAGGGTGCCAAGGCGCGCCAGGCGAAGTCCAAGGCCCGTATCGCGGCCTACGAGGAAATGGCAGGCCAGTCCGAGCGCGAGAAGGTCGGCAAGGCGCAGATCATCATCCCCAACGGCCCGCGCCTTGGCAGCAAGGTGATCGAGGTCGAGGGCCTGAAGAAGGCCATGGGCGACAAGCTTCTGATCGAGGATCTGGACTTCTCGCTGCCGCCGGGTGGCATCGTCGGTGTCATCGGCCCGAACGGCGCCGGTAAATCGACGCTGTTCAAGATGCTCACCGGGCAGGAACAGCCGGACGAGGGCTCTGTGAGCTACGGCGACACGGTCAAGCTGTCGTACGTCGATCAGTCGCGCGACGATCTCGCCAGCGACGCCACGGTCTGGGAAGCAATCTCCGGCGGTGCCGAGATCATCCAGCTCGGCGACGCGCAGATCAACAGCCGCGCCTATTGCGGGGCGTTCAACTTCAAGGGCGGCGACCAGCAGAAGAAGGTCGGCCTGCTCTCGGGTGGTGAGCGCAACCGCGTGCACATGGCGCGTCTGCTGAAAGAGGGTGGCAACGTCCTGCTGCTCGACGAACCGACCAACGACCTCGACGTGGAGACCCTCCGCGCGCTTGAGGACGCGCTTGTCGACTTCGCCGGCTGCGCCGTGGTGATTTCGCACGACCGCTTCTTCCTCGACCGTATCTGCACGCACATCCTGGCCTTCGAGGGCGAGGCGCATGTGGAATGGTTCGAAGGCAACTTCGAGGACTACGAGGAAGACAAGAAGCGCCGCCTCGGCGCCGCAGCGCTCGAGCCGACCCGCGTGAAGTTCAAGAAATTCGCGCGCTGAGCCGGTTTCCGCCGCTCGAACTTCACGAAGCGATCAGCCCCACGCACGTCACCGTGCGTGGGGTCTTTCGTTTCCCCCGACGACGGATTACCTGCCCCGCCACGGGAGAGGCGATGACTCGCAAGCTCCCGGGCAAACAGCAATGAGTCTGAGAATTTGATATGAGCACGCAGTCCGCACAGGCATCGCAGCAGACGGCCCGCAAGCAACCGGAGCCCCAGCAACAGCCGGAGTTCCGCTTCACCGACTGGGCGATGATCTGACGCTCAGGTGGCGAGCAGCGCCACCGCCCACATGCCCAGGCCGAACACCGTGTGGGCCAGCAGACCCAGCGCCCGCCCCTTCCAGGGGGTGGGCGTTTTCGACAGCGCCCAGCCAAGCCCCATGCCCGGCTGCATCAGGAACCATCCCGCGCCGATGGTGACCAGCGCGAAGAGCCACAGCGGCAAGAAGCGCGGCGCCTCCAGCCATCCCGGCCCCGCGAGGACCATGAAGATCACCCCATAGGCGATGCCCACCGCGTAGTGGAAACTCCATCCGATGGCGCTCTCATTCGGAATCCGGGGAGTCGCGGTGATGTCGTCGTGGAAGACATTGCCCCCGAGCGCGCGGAGCACCCAGCGCCCCTGGTTATGCCACGCGGGCTTTGGGGTCCCCTGCAGAAGATGAAGAAGCAGCGCCCAGAGGTCCATGGCGACGGTTCCCCCCAGCCCCATGGCAATCCCGACAAACACTTGCTGCATCACGTCCCTCCCTTGGCGCGACAGGCTTGCCGCAGGGGCAGCCGGAGCGCAAGGGCCGAAGCGCCGGGGGGCTCTGATCCGTGCCACCGTACCCTGAGTGCGCAGCCGCCGCGCGGAAAAACCTCGAGAGCCGCAGTGGCTATCCGGCACTGCCGCTGGCGGAGACCCGCGCCACCAAACTCGAATCCCCTTGATTTTCGGGCCTAAACATGGCAATTTGCTGCCCGCTTAGGCTTCTATTCGACGACCCAGTTCCGACCCGGCACGCAGTCTATCGATACAGACGTTTCTACGCCGGGCTGCCGCAGTTCCGTGGGCAGCAGATTGACAGGAAGGGGTTTATCCCATGGCAACTGGTACCGTGAAGTGGTTCAACACCACCAAGGGTTATGGCTTCATCGCTCCCGATGGCGGCTCCAAGGACGTTTTCGTCCACATCTCTGCAGTCGAGCGTTCGGGCCTCACTGGCCTCGCCGACAACCAGAAGGTGACCTACGAGCTGCAAGCTGGCCGTGACGGCCGCGAAAGCGCCGTGAACATCCAGCTCGCCTGAGCACCGGATTTCGCGGGGGCCTTCCCCCGCAACGCGAAGGGGCGGCCCGTCTGGGACCGCCCCTTTTGCTTGCCTGCTTCTATTGTTTGGTTGCCCGCTTGGCCGCCGGTCAGGCGCTTGCTCAAGACGGCGCCGCACGATCTGCCCACCGCTTGCGAAAGACGCGCGCGGCAAAGGGCAATCCAGCCGACGTCGCACCCAGACTGGACGATCGGATGTTGCCAGCGCGTCAGCCGAACAGCCGCCAGCCCGCCACCATCCGCGTCGCAGTGGTTATGGCGCAGGCCGCAGAAAAGACCCAGGCGAGCGGCACAAAAGCCGAGGGGACGAGGCAGAAGGCTGCGAAAAGCAGGATGGTCTCCGCCCCCTCGGTCAGCCCGCCGAGGTAATATATGCCCTTGCTCGGGTAGTCTTCCGCCGTCATCTTGCGCCGCTCGGCGATCAGCGAGAAGGCGAGGAACGAAGACCCGGTGCCGATGAAACTGGCGATCAGCGCCGCCGCGGCGAGCGCATTGGCCTGCGGGTCGGCCAACGCGAAGCCGAGCGGGAAGAGCGCGTAGAAGAGGAAATCGAGCGCGATGTCGAGAAACGCGCCGCGGTCCGTCGGCCCGGCGCGCCGGGCGATCTCGCCGTCGAGCCCGTCTGCCAGCCGGTTCGCCGCCAGCCCGGCCAGCGCCAGCCCGAAGGCGCCGCAGGCCGCGGCCCCTGCCCCCGCGAGGCCGCAGGCGAAGCCCGCCAACGTGACCCAGTCGGCCTTGATGCCCCGCTCGTGCAGTGCGCGGGCGATGGGATGCAGCACGCGGCGCTGCAACGGCAGGAGGTAAGCGTCGATCATGACGGCAAGTCTTGGACCGGCTTTGCGCGGGGTTCAAGCGCTCGCAAACAGCGCAGCGCGGTCAGGAGACCCGGCGCGCCCGCAAGGCCAGCACCTGCCGCAGCGCCTCGTCCGGACGCACGGTGCGGAAGATGTCGCCCATCATCGCCGCATCCGCGCGCAGCCCGGCGATCCAGCCGCCGCGCTTGTCGTGCTTCCACGGGCTTTCCACCTCGGGCCAGCGCACCACGGCGACACGCAGCCCGGCCTCGATCCACAGGCGGTTCATGTAGACCTCGAGCCCGAAGCGCGGCAATGCGTGCAGCGCCTCCAACTGCGCGGCCAGCACCGCGCGGGGCATGACCCTCTCGCCCGAGATGTAGTCGATGCCGATCACCCGCCACAGCAGCGGCGCATTGCGACGGAGGCTCATGGCAGCATCGGCGCGGCCTTCGAGCACCGGCCTGGCCAGCGCGGTCAGGTGCCCCTCGCCCAGCCCCAAAAGATCGCTGTCCAGCAGCAGCACATGCCCACCCCGAGCCGCGGCAATGCCTCGGGCCACGGCGCGGGTCTTGCCGCCGTTCTGCGACTGGCGCAGCACGCGCAGCTTGGCGTGTCCCTGCCCCGCCGCCTCGGCCACCTCGGCGGTGCCGTCCGACGAGCCGTCGTCGACGACCACCACCTCGCCGATCAGCGGGTGATCCAGCACCACGGAGAGCACCGCCGCGATGCGAGGTGCCTCGTTGTAGGCGGGGATGATGCAGCTGAGCGCGCAGGTCGTCACGGTCTGCCTCCGATCCTGAGACCCGTCTTCCAACCGCCCTTCACGCCCCGGCGCAGCACCCAGCCAAGGCCGAAGAGCACCAGCCCGCCCAGCAGCACAAGCGAGGCGCGTGCAATCCAGTTGTCAATCTGGCTATAGGCCGAGCCCAGCGTATAGCCGAGCGCGACGAAGAACAGGCTCTTGGGAATGGTCGCCAGCGTGTTGACCCAGAAAAAGCGCCAGATCGACATATGTGCGAGACCCGCCGCCACGAGGATCGGCGCCCCGGCGCTGTGGGTGATCTTGCCGATCACCAGCGTGCGTCCGCCCTTGTGGTGGAAATGCCCGGCCAGCGCCGAGAGCCGGGCGCGGTTGAGACCCATCTTCATCAGCCAGCCCTGCGGCAGACGGTTCAGCCCCCAGCGTCCGATGGCGTAGTATAGCATGTCACCGGCGATGTCGGCGGCGATCACCACCAGCGTCACGCTCCAGATGTCCAGCAAGCCTCGGCTCGCCAGCCAGGCAGCGATCACGGTGACGATCGGCCCCTCTAGCATGGCAATGGGCGCGAGGATCGCCAGGCCTTCCTTGGCGATGAGGGCTGTTACGGTTTCCAGTCCGATCACGTCTTTACTCCGCGGCCCCCGCAGTCGATTTCGCAGCGTTGCCAGACGCCATGCCTGGGACCATGTCTGGGGCCATGTCCGTTCCGCGCCAAGAGATGCCGCGCCCCACCCATGTGGCCACCCAGATCGCCGGGAGCAAGAGGTCGCGGACCAGCATGGCGGCGATATCCCGCGGCGCGGCGGGCCAGCCCGCCACGCGGCAGAGCGCCCATTCCACAGCATACCACAGCGCCAGGAGCAGCGGCAGCGTCCAGAAGCTCGCGACGCCGACGGAGACGAGCCCTGCGAGGCCGACCAGCGACAGCAGCGGGCCCTGCACGATTTCCCCCATGAAGAGCCCGGGGAAGCCGTCACGCCGCACCCGCGACCAGCGCAGCTGCCGGTCCCAGACCGCGCGGGCCTGCCGCTTGCCGATGGGCTGCGCGAAGAGCCGTCGCGCCAGCCGCACCTTCAGCCCCTGCGCGCGCACCAGCTTGGTGGAGGCCACATCCTCGGCGAGGTTGCGCCCCAGCGCCTCGAGCCCGCCACCGGACTCGAGCACCGCGCGCTTCCAGAAAAGCGTCTTGCCCTGTGCAAAGCCGAGACCCAGGCTGTCCGCCGCCAACTGCCAGCGTCCCTGCGAGCTGTTCAGGAAGGCGCATTCCACCGCCCCCCAGAAGTTGCCCGGGCGGCTGCCCACGGGCGGCGCCGAGACGAGGCCGGTGTCCTCGCGCCAAGTGGCCACCAAGCGGGTCAGGTAGTCGCGGTCCAGCAGCAGGTTGCTGTCGGTCATCACCAACCCGTCGCTCTGTACAGCGGCTATGCCCTTGAAAAGGTTGTTGAGCTTGGGATTGCCGGTGAGCCGCGTCTCGCCGATCAGCAGCTGCGCGGGCACATGCGGATGCTCGGCGATCAGCCGACGCAGCAGCGGCACCGCCGGGTCCGTTTCGCGGGCGGCGCAAAAGATCACCTCATAGGCCGGATAGGCCTGTTGGAAGGACGAGCGCAAGGTCTCCTCGTCGAAGGCGTCGCGCCCGCACACCGGGCGGATCAGCGACAGGAAGGGTTTCCCCCTGCGTGTCGGCTGCGGGCCCGGGGTGACATAGCGCCAACCGGCCAGCGCCGCGCTGGCAAGATGGATCGCCAGCGGCACCAGCAGCAGCGCGAGAAGCCCCAGCACCATCACATCGCCCCCTCGGCCAAGGCGCCCGCCTCGGCCTTGCCTTCGGCAGGACGCGCCGGGCGTGGCATCGCCGCGGGCACGGGCGCGCGCTCGTAGCTGAGCAGGCGCATCTTGCCGTCGAAATCCTCGGCCAGCGCGGTCAGGCTATCGACCCAGTCGCCGCAATTGCCGTAGACCACACCGTTGTGACGTCGCAGGCCGGGCTTGTGCGAATGACCGCAGATCACCCCCACTGCCCCGGCCGCCCCGGCCAGCCTGGTCAGCTTGCGCTCGAAGCGGTCGCCCATGGCCAGCAGGGTGTTGGCCGCCGAGAGCATCCGGTCGACGAAGCTCTGTTCCCATTCGGTCAGCCCCGCTCGGCGGCGCAGGTGGCCGTCGAACTGGCGCAGCAGCGCGTCGGCGCGGCTGCCGAGCCGGGTCATCAAATGCCAACGCAGGATGCGGGGATCGCATTGGTCTCCGTGCAGCACGAGGTAGCGCCGCCCGTCAGCCGCCGTGTGAATCACCGCCTCGCGCAGCTCCCATCCCTCGATTGCCGCACCCGGATCGCGCATCCTCGCATCGTGGTTGCCGGGCAGGTAGACCACCCGCGTGCCCGCCTTCGCCCGCGCGCGAAGCTCGGCCATGATCGCGTCATGCGCCGCCGCCCAGTGCAACCGCCCGCCGTGCCAGAGATCGAAGATGTCGCCGACGAGGTAGATGGTCTCCGCCTCGACGCCGCGCAGGAAGTCAAGGATGGGGCCGGTCCGGCAGGCGCGCGCGCCCAGGTGCAAGTCGGAGATGAACAGGCTGCGATAAGAGGTGCGGGCGCTCCGGCCATCGGAAAATGTCGGCATCCGGGCATGTTCCTTCACTGTTCGCCCGCCTTATGGCGAATCGATGTATCGTCCGTGTGACGCTCCACCGGCCAGAACACGCAGATGCCGCCACTGGTTCCCGCTCGACCCAAAAATACTGTTCTTCTTCCGACGCTTGGGCGGCCTCATGCCGCCCAGGTCCGGCTGCAGTGCCCTGTCGACGCCTGATCGCGTGAGGGCGCGCCGCATCACTTCGGGAAGAGAAGCGTCACGCCGAAGCGCGCGCCCCAGCCTTCCGGCCCGTTCGGAGCGGAATCCGCGTAGTAGCGCACCCCGCCCTGCCAGCTCACCGGCTGGCCGCCGATACTGCCGAGCTTGGACGCAAGCAGGCCGATCGGCGCGGAGTCGGTGTCGTTGACCCAATCATGCGTCCATTCTGCCTGCAGCGTCGCGGTCCAACCGTTGTCGTAGGCATAGGCGAGGAACGGCTGGGTGAAGGTCGAGTCGATTTCCACAGGCCCGTCCCAGTCCCAGAGGTGATTGGCCAGCACCCCCAGCGTCCAGGGCCCGTTCTGCTTGAGAACCACGCCCGTCACCCCCGCGGCAAAGGTATCGAGCCCGAGGGTGTCCTCGGTCGCGGTCGGGAACAAGAAGGCAGGGCCGACGCCCCAGATCAGCCCGCCCGCGCTCGCGGCCGGCGAGAAGAAGAAACTCTGCGTGGTATCGCCAAGCCCCCAGTCGTCCTGGCCCTGCGAGGGAAGGTTATATTGCGACACGACGGGCACGATGGTCCGCGAGATCAGATTCCAGCCGCCTCCGAGATCGAAGGGGATGACGGGCTGGATGTTCATCGTCCAGCGTTCGCCCTTGCCCTTCGGGCCGATATTGTCATCGAAGTTGAACTGGAACGGCACCGAAATCAGCGACGCGACTGGATTCGAGAGCTGCTTTTGCAGTTCCGCCGCGTCGGACGATGCTTGTGCAAAGAGCGGGGTCGCAAGCAGCGTTGCGGCGACGCCAGGCAAAAAGGCTAGGGAGAATTTGGTCATGGGAGCGCTCCAATCAAATGTCATGCAGAAAAAGGGACCGAGATCACGCTACTGCGAAGCCTAGGCGCATTCGCCCGTTCCACGAAACAACTTTTCCGCGCATGAGGTTGACCCAGCGGAAACTGGACAATTTCGCCACGGAAGAATGCAGCCGCAACAGGGCCAAGGGCCAAGGCGGCATCGAATTATAATGTCGGGAAAGGCGCATCCGTCGAAAGATGCTTGGCAGGGGCAGCAGGGTTCGAACCCGCGACCTACGGTTTTGGAGACCGTCGCTCTACCAGCTGAGCTATACCCCTGTGGTGCTGCGCTAATTAGAAGGTTCTGTTGGCAGGGTCAACAGGGGAACAGCGGGAAAATCCGCTTCCCTCGCGACGCCCGCTGCCGCCGGCGGAGGGTGGCCTGCTATTGTCATTCCCCGCCGCTCGGTGGCTGGTAGGTCAGCAGCAGCTTGTAGCCACAGATCGCCCCCAGCCCAAGAAAGACCACCGCCCAGCCGGGCGATCCGATCTGCGTCTCCAACAGCCCCCAGCCGAGGCAGACGAGGGTGATCGCCACGCGCAGCCAGAGCGGCCGGAAGAAAGGATGCGAGAAATCGAACACGGCAGGCTCCTGGCGCTGAAGGTGCCGTTTCCTAGCAGCCGGCGCGCCGCCGCGTCACCCCTGAAACGCCGCCCCTTGCCGCAAAGGGGACGCAAAGCGCTTGGGGGAGTGGCCCGCGCTGTGGCATCCTGAACGTCATGGACCCCAAGCTGGACGCCGCACTGAAATCCACCTGGCCCGGCGCTGCCACGCGCTTTCTCGCCCTGCGCCTTTTGCCGGGCGCTGATCTGCGGCAAGCTCTGGAGCAGGCCTTTGCCGCCGAGCGCGAGCATGCGGGATTCATCGTCGCCTGCGTCGGCAGCCTGTCGAAGGTCAGCCTGCGCCCGGCCGGCCTCGACTCGCCGCTGGCGCTGGAGGTCACGCTGGAAATCGTCTCGCTCTCTGGCACCTTCTCGGAGCATGGCCCGCACCTGCACATCGCCGTGTCGGATTCCAGCGGCGCGATGCTTGGCGGTCACCTGCTCGAGGGCTCTCTGGTGCGCACCACCGTCGAGGTGGTGATCGGCCTCGCCCCGGTGCACTTCCGGCGCATGATCGATCCACGCACCGGCTACCCCGAGCTGCAGTTCGATTGACCCGCGCGCTTTGCTTTAGACAGCAACATACCGTGTCGAGCCCGCCAGAGGCGGACGGGGGCAGGAGCCCCTCCAGCAAGGATCTCAGCCGAAGAACGCCCGCCGCAGCAGGTTCAGCGCCGCCACCAGCAGAACGATCAACGTCAGCTTGCGGAACATCGCCTGGTCGATGCGGTCGTGGATGCGCCGACCCAGCCACATGCCGCCCATGGCCGGGACCAGCATCGCCGCCGAGAAGGGCGCCGTCTGGGCGTTGAACACGCCCGACACCCAATGCGCGGCGGTGAGCGAGATCGCCCCCAGCCCGTAGGCGACGCCCTGCACCCGGATCTGATCGCGCTTTTCCGTGCCGATCGCCGTGAGGTACGCCACGAAAGGCGGCCCCCAGACGCCGGACATGCCGCCGATGAACCCGGCCACGCCGCCCACCGCCGCCTCGATCCTCGGGGTCGGCCCGTTCGGCAGGTTCGGCCGCCAGCCCGCCAGCTGCATCAGGCAAAAGACAAAGACCGGCCCGCCGATCATCGCCAGCAGCACCTGCACCGGCAGCACCCGCACCAGCTGCGCCGAGAGCGCCAGCATGACGAAGGCGACGATGAGGAAGACCTTGAAGCGCTTGACCGTCTCCCAGGCGGCGCCCGGTCCCTCGCCGAAGGCCTGAAAGGCGTTGGTGGCCAGTGTCGGCAAGATCAGCCCGGCGAGCGCAAGCTCGGGTGAGACCACCGAGCCCAGGCCCGAGATCATGATCATCGGCATGGCGAAACCGACCATGCCCTTGACCATCCCCGCCAGTGCTGCAACGGCGAAAGCGAGCGCCAGCATCGGCGGCGATACAAGGGTCAAGAGCGCGTCCATAAGTCGCTCATATCATGCGCGGAACGCCCAGACAGCCACAATCAACAAGGTAATATTAGAACCATATAATCGTTCCATTGGTATTTTTGTTGCGCTGCGGTTGCAAAATCGTTATCTCGATCTTCGGCAGCAGGAGGAGATGATTCATGGCTCATGACGGACAGGGTGGCGCGGCGGAACAGGGCGTCGTGCTTGCAAACCTCCTGGAACTGACCGGCGCGGCAATTACCCCGGTCGAGCAGATCTTCGACGCGGCCCGCGCTGCCGTCCGCGCGCGCGTCGAGGAGCATGGCCGCGTCTCGGGCACACTGATCGAGGCCCACCAGTTCGCCGCCCACGGCCTTGCATGGCTCGCCACCTACGCCGAGTCGCTGCGCCAGATGCATGGCTGGGCCGAGCGGTTGGAGGCCGAAGGCACCTTCGGCGAAGTCGAGCAACTCCTCTTGCAGATCGCCTTTGGCGAATACCTGAGCCAGATCGCTGGCGGCATCCAGATGAACCAGGGCGAAATGGTGCGCCTCACCGACCTCGGCCTGCCCGCCTCTGCCGCCGCGCCACTTCACGAGGGCGCCGCAGGGACGCTTGCCGCCAGCGGCAACTCTCAGTCCGCCCGCAGCCGTCTAGTCGCGCTCATGGAGGAGCGCAGCGCCGAGATCACCGTCGGCCGCACCGGCCTCGACGACGAGCTTGAGATGATCCGCGAGCAGTTCCGCCGCTACGCCGTCGAGAAGGTCGAGCCCGTTGCCCATGAGTGGCACCTCAAGGACGACTACATCCCGATGGAGGTGATCGAGGAACTGGCCGAGATGGGCGTCTTCGGCTTGACTATCCCCGAGGAATTCGGCGGTTTCGGCCTGTCGAAGGCCTCGATGTGCGTCGTCTCCGAGGAGCTTTCGCGCGGCTATATCGGCGTCGGCTCCCTCGGCACCCGCTCGGAGATTGCGGCAGAGCTGATCCTCGCCGGCGGCACCGAAGAGCAGAAAGCCAAATGGCTGCCGCAGATCGCGAGCGGCGAAAAGCTCCCGACGGCGGTTTTCACCGAGCCCAACACCGGCTCCGACCTCGGCTCTCTGCGCACTCGGGCGGTGAAGGATGAACAGGGCGACTACATGGTCACCGGCAACAAGACCTGGATCACCCATGCCGCCCGCGCCCATGTGATGACCCTGCTCGCGCGCACCGATCCCGGCAGCTCCGACTACAAGGGCCTGTCGATGTTCCTCGCCGAGAAGACCCCCGGCGACGACGAGACCCCCTTCCCCACCACCGGCATGACGGGCGGCGAGATCGAGGTGCTCGGCTATCGCGGCATGAAGGAGTTCGAGCTTGGCTTCGACGGCTTCAAGGTGAAGGGCGAGAACCTGCTCGGCGGGGAGGAGGGCAAGGGCTTCAAGCAGCTCATGGAGACCTTCGAGAGCGCCCGCATCCAGACCGCCGCCCGCGCCATCGGCGTCGCGCAATCGGCGCTCGACGTCGGGATGCGCTACGCGCAGGAGCGCAAGCAGTTCGGCAAATCGCTGATCGCCTTCCCGCGCGTATCGGGCAAGCTGGCGATGATGGCCGTCGAGATCATGATCGCCCGCCAGCTCACCTATTTCTCGGCCCGCGAAAAGGACGAGGGCATCCGCTGCGACCTCGAAGCCGGGATGGCCAAGCTGCTCGGCGCGCGCGTGGCATGGGCCAATGCCGACAATGCGCTGCAGATCCACGGCGGCAACGGGTTCGCGCTGGAATATTCGATCAGCCGCATCCTGTGCGACGCGCGCATCCTCAACATCTTCGAGGGGGCGGCGGAGATCCAGGCCCAGGTGATCGCGCGACGTCTGCTCGGCTGAGCAGCCTTCCTCCGATGCACAAAAAGGCCCCCTGATTAAGAAAAAAGGCCCCGGCGGAACGCTCCGCCGGGGCCTTTGTCATCATACGAACCGGGCTCAGCCGCGCAGCGTGCCGCCGGTAGCCTTCTCGACCTTGGCGACGATCTTGGCCGCAACCGCCTCGATGTCCTTTTCCTTCAGCGTCGCGTCGCTCGGCTGCAGGCGCACGGTGATGGCGAGCGACTTCTTGCCCTCCCCGAGGCTGCCGCCGATGAACTCGTCGAACACGCGCACATCCTCGATCAGCGCCTTGTCGGCACCGGCAGCGGCGTTCACCAGGTCGAGAGCCGCCACATCCGCATCCACCACGAAGGCGAAGTCGCGCTCGACAGCCTGCAGGTCGTTCAGCTTCAGCGCCGGACGCGCACCGCCTGCGTTGCGCGGCAGCGGGATCTCCTGCGGGTAGAGGGTGAAGGCCACGACCGGCCCCTTCACGTCCATCGCCTGCAGCACCTTGGGGTGCAGCTCTCCGAAGACGCCCAGCACCTTCTTCGGGCCAAGGCAGAGCTTGCCATGACGGCCCGGGTGCCACCACTCTTCGGCGCCGCGCAGGATCTGCATCTTGGCGGGCGCGCCCAGGGCGGCAAGGATCGCCTCGGCGTCGGCCTTGGCATCGAACACATCCACCGGGCGCGAGGCACCGTGCACGTCCTTGGGACCAGTGCGGCCGACGAGAATGCCGGAGACCTGCGTGGCCTGCTCGCCCGGCTCACCGCCTGCGAAGGCGGGCCCGCACTCGAAGAGCGCCATGTCGGCAAATCCGCGCGCCTGGTTGCGCGCCGCAGCCTGCAGCAGCCCCGGCAGCAGCGAGGGGCGCATGTGGCTCATCTCAGAGCTGATCGGGTTGGCCAGCATGGTCGCATCGGTGCCGCCGCCGAAAATCTCGGCCGAGGCCTGATCGACGAAGCTATAGGTGACGCACTCGTTGTAGCCGAGCTCCGCCGTGGTGCGGCGCGCGACCTGCTCGCGCTTCTGAAGCGGCGAAAGGATCGGCTTCGGCACGCCCGGCTGGGCACGGCGCATCGGCTGGCCCTGCAGCTTGGTGAGCGAGGCGACGCGGGCCACCTCTTCCACCAGATCGGCCTCGCCCATCACGTCGGGACGCCAGCTCGGGACATTTGCCATGTCACCGTCGAAGGTGAAGCCGAGCGCGGTCAGCGTGGCGCGCTGTTCGTCCGCCGGGATCTCCATGCCCACGAGGCTGATCACCCGATCGGTGTCGAGCTTGTACGCGCGGCTGACGTCCGGCGTGGCGCCCGCGACGACAACGTCCGAAGCCTCGCCACCGGCGATCTCGAGGATCATCTGGGTGGCCGCCTCGATGCCCGGAGCGGCAGAGGCCGGGTCGATGCCGCGCTCGAAGCGGTAGCGGGCGTCGGAGTTGATCTTCAGCGCGCGGCCCGTGTAGGCGGTGCGGACGGTCTGGAAATACGCGGCCTCGAGGAAGACGTCGACGGTCTCGTCCGACACGCCCGTGGGCTCGCCGCCCATCACGCCGCCAAGGCTTTCCACGGTGTCACCCGCCGAGATCACCACCATGCCGGGCTCGAGCGTGTAGGTGCGCTCGTCCAGCGCCTCCAGCGTCTCGCCGCCCTTGGCGCGGTGCACGCGCAGATCGCCTGTTACCTTGCCGGCGTCGAAGACGTGGAGCGGGCGGTTGCGGTCGAAGGTGAAATAGTTGGTCACATCGACGAGGAAGCTGATCGGGCGCAGGCCGATGGCCTTCAGCCGGTCCTGCAGCCACTCAGGCGAGGGGCCGTTCTTCACGCCGCGGATGACACGGCCGTAGAACACCGGGCAGTCGTCCAGCGTGTCTTCGTCGATGGTCACGCTGATCGGCGAGGCGAAGCTGCCGGGCACGGTGACCTCGGGCAGCGGCTTCAGCGTGCCGAGGCCGCGCGCCGCAAGGTCGCGGGCGATGCCATGCACGCCGAGCGCGTCGGGGCGGTTCGGGGTGATGGCGATCTCGATCACCGGGTCGACCTTGGCCGGATCGTTGGACGCCAGCCAGTCGATGAAGCGCTCGCCGACCTCGCCCGAGGGCAGCTCGATGATGCCGTCATGCTCTTCCGAGAGCTCCATCTCGCGCTCGGAGCACATCATGCCGAAGCTCTCGATGCCGCGGATCTTGCCGACCTGAATGGTGGTGTCGATGCCGGGCACATAGGTGCCGGGCTTGGCGACGACGACGGTGATCCCCTCGCGCGCGTTGGGGGCGCCGCAGATGATCTGGCTCTCACCCTCGTCCGTCATGACCGTGCAGACGCGCAGCTTGTCGGCGTCGGGGTGTTTCTCGGCCTTGAGCACCTTGCCGATGGTAAAGGCCGACAGGCGGTCGGCGGGGTTCTCGACCCCTTCGACTTCCAGCCCCAGATCGGTCAGTGCCTCGGTGATTTCCTCCACCGTGGCGGAGGTGTCGAGGTGGTCTTTCAACCAGGAAAGCGTGAATTTCATCTCTCGGCCCGGCTTGGTTTCGCTTGGCTCCGGTCCTTAGCGGAATGAGGCGGGAGGGGAAAGGGGGTTGGCCCGGAGAGGTCCCCGGGCCCGGACGGAGAGAGCAAGCGATGCCTCTCTTGGCCTGCGACCAAGTCACCCGCGGGATATTGGGAAAGAGACGGAGAAAGGCTCCGGTGGCGCGCGCCGGAGCAGGCACGCGTCAGAGCAGCTTGCAGGCGTCTTCCATCTTCAGGCGCGGCAGGCGTCCGAAGACCTGCGAGGGATCACCGTAGCCGAGGTTCACCATGAAGTTCACTTTCCAACTGGTGCCGGCGAGGAACGTCTGCTCGACCAGATTGGCATCGAAGCCCGACATCGGACCACAGTCGAGACCAAGCGCACGGGCCGCCATGATCAGGTAGCCGCCCTGAAGCGAGGAATTGCGGAAGGCAGTCTCGGAGATCATCGCCTCGGAGCCGGTGAACCAGGGCTTCGCATCGACATGCGGGAAGAGTTCTCCGAGCTTGTCGTAGAACGCCATGTCCTGACAGACGATGACGGTGACCGGGGCCGACATGGTCTTGTCGCGGTTGCCGCTCGACAGGGCGGGGGCGAGCAGTTCCTTGGCCTCCCGGCTGCGGATGAAGACGAAGCGCGCGGGGGAACAGTTGGCCGAGGTCGGGCCCATCTTTACCAGATCATAGAGCTGTTCGAGGGTCTCCTCGGGGATGTCCTTGTCCTGCCAGGCGTTCTGGCTGCGGGCCTCGAGGAAAAGCGTGTCGAGCGCCTCGGCGTCGAGCGCGCCGGTGGGGAGGAGGTCTTTCATCTATCTTGCCTTTCAGTCGTCATTCGGGCGTCGGGGGCGGGGCGCCGCTCGATGACTTCCCCCGCCCGGAGAGCGGGTGCAAGAGCGACGGGCCTTCGCCCCGGAGCGGAGGCTCCCCGGGGCGCCATGTCACGCACCGGGTGCCCAAGATCCGGGCACCCGGCGGCACCCGCGGCCTCTCGCAAATGACAGGGCGCTTTCGTGACGCCGGGGCCGGCCCAGCCTTTCGAAGGTCGATGTGCTCTGGACGGCGGCGCCGGTGCCCTGCATTCATGGACCAGCAGTCCCGGACCCGCCGCCGCTCGGCCCGCAGCGCGGCGTGCCCCCCGGATTGCCCCGGCGCTGGCTTCCTCCCGGCCCGCCGTGACCGAAGGAAAGGATGACTGAATGGATCCCAACGATTTCAAATCCGGCATGCGCCGCCTTGCCGCCGGCGTTTCGCTGGTCACCTGCGAGGCAGGCAATGCGCGGCACGGGCTGATCGCCACCGCCGTCACCTCGCTCAGCGCCGAGCCGCCGAGCCTGCTGATCTGCGTCAACGCCTCGGCCTCGATCCACGAGCACCTGAGCGAGGCCCGGTCATTCTGCGTCAACGTGCTGTCGCGCGACCAGAAAGACGTGGCCATGCGCTTCGCCACCCCCAGGGACCGCGAGACCCGCTTCGAAATGGGCGAGTGGTCGGCGCTGGAAACCGGCGCCCCTGCCCTGCGTGGCGCACAGGTGAGCTTCGACTGCCGCCCGGCGCAGAAGAGCAGCTTCGGCACCCACACGATCTTCATCGGCGAGGTGGTCGCGGTCACCGATTGGGGCAGCCCCTCGGATCCGCTGCTCTACCACGACGGGAAGTTCGCGGGCCTTACCGGGGCCGAGCACGCCTGAGACGGTCAGCGCGGCGGGCGGCACGGCGTCCTTACCGCGGCTCGAAGTGGTTCAGCGGGATCTTGAGGTAGCTGCGGCCGTTCTCCTCGGCCTCGGGCAGGCGCCCGCCGCGGATGTTCACCTGCAGCGCCGCAAGCATCAGCTTGGGAAGCGGCAATGTCGCGTCGCGCTCGTCGCGCACCGCGCGGTACTCGGCCTCTGTCGGGGCGCCTTTGAGATGGATGTTGCGCGCCTTGTGCTCGGCCACCGTGGCGCAGCATTGCGCCTCGCGGCCGTCGGGGGCGTAGTCGTGGCCGACGTAGAGCCGCGTCTCGTCCGGCAGGGAGAGGATCCTCATCAGGCTCTCGTAGAGGTCCGCCGAGCTGCCTCCCGGGAAGTCCGCCCGCGAGGTGCCGCTGTCGGGCATCATGAAGGTGTCATGCACGAAGGCCGCGTCGCCCGCCACATAGGTGATCGAGGCCAGCGTGTGGCCAGGGCTGAAGATCACCTGCACCGGGATGTCGCCGACCAAGAACGCGTCGCCGTCGGCATAGAGCACGTCCCATTGCGCACAGTCGGTCGGCAGGTCGGGCAGGTTGTAGATGTCCTGCCAGAGCTTCTGCACCTTGGTCACGTGTTCGCCAATGGCGGTGGTGCCACCGATCTTTGACTTAATGTAGGGCGCGGCCGAGAAATGGTCGGCGTGGGGGTGCGTGTCGAGGATGTGGGTGATCTCGATCCCGGCCTCGCGCACGTAGGCAATGATCGCATCGGCGTTATGGGTCCGCGTCGCAGCGGCCAGCGGGTCAAAGTCCAGCACCGGGTCGACGATGGCGCCCTTCAGGGTCCGCGGGTCATGGAAAACGTATTGCCAGCTGCCGGTGGGCTCGTCCCAGAACGACTTAACGACGGGGCTTGGGGTCATCTTTGTCTCCTTGCGGTCAAGCAGGTCGGACCGTCCGATCACATTCTACACAGTGAATGTATTTAGCCCGCTCACGAAGTCACCCCCCGGGGCGGAAAAAACCCTTCAGGCTTCCACCGCCTTGCGCAGGAGCTCCATGAACTGCGTTCTTTCGTCCTCATCGAGATTGCCAAGTATCTCTGCCTGCAGCGCCGCGACCATCGGGGCGACCTGCGCGAGGGCGATCTCGCCCGCTGCGGTCAGGCGCAGGCTGCGGGCGCGCCGATCCTCCTCGTTCACCTGCCGCGCCACCAGCTCCTTTCTCTCGAGCCGCTTCACCACCTCGCCGATCGTCGCCCGGTCATAGGCGATGAGCGCTGCAAGCCGGGCCTGGTCGATCCCCGGCTCGCGCGCCAGCACGTCGAGCGCGGCATATTGCACCGAGGTCAGCTCCACAGGTGCCGATTTCAACCGCTCCGAGAAAACCGCGGTCGAGCGCTGGTTCAGCCTGCGGATCAGGTGGCCGGGCATCCTGTTAAGATCGTCCCGTGACGTCATGGGGTAGGCTCCGATAGATGATACGTGAACTTACCATATTGACTCGACGCCCGACCACAGGATTATAATATGTACACTTACTAAATGGGGAGGATTGGACCATGCAGTTTCACCTGAACGGATTTCGCAGCGGGGATCCCGCCGTCGCCCCTGCCCTGCCCGGCGCAGATCACAAGGCGCAGGACGTCGATGTGCTGATTGTCGGCTGCGGCCCGGCCGGGCTCACGCTGGCCGCCCAGCTCTCGGCCTTCCCGGAAATCACGGTGCGCATCGCCGAGCGCAAGCCCGGCCCGCTCGAGGTTGGACAGGCCGATGGCATCGCCTGCCGTTCGGTGGAGATGTTCGAGGCCTTTGGCTTTGCCGAAAAGGTCATGAAAGAGGGCTACTGGGTCAACGAGGTCGCCTTCTGGCGCCCGGACACGGACGGCACCCTGCACCGCGCCGACCGCATCCAGGATGTCGCGGATGATCTGTCCGAGATGCCGCATGTGATCCTCAATCAGGCCCGCGTGCATGATTTCTATCTGGAGATCATGCGCAATTCTCCACGCCGCCTGACACCGGACTACAACCGCGAGTTGGTGGCGCTGTCCAAGAGCGACGATGCCGACCACCCGATGCAGGCCACGTTCAACCGGCGCGACGGCAAGGGCACCGAGACCATCCGCGCCCGTTACGTCGTCGGCTGTGACGGCGCGCGCAGCACCGTGCGCGGCGCGATGGGCCATGCGCTCAAGGGCGAGTCGGCGCGCCAGCTCTGGGGCGTGATGGATGTACTGCCGGTGACGGATTTCCCTGACATCCGGCTCAAGGCGGCGATCCAGTCCGAGGGTCAGGGCAGCGTGCTGATCATCCCGCGCGAAGGCGGCTACATGGTGCGCCTCTACATCGAATTGGGCGACCTGCGCGGCGACGAACGCGCCGCCGACCGCGATGTGAGCGCCGCGCTGCTGATCGCCAAGGCGCAGGCGATTCTGTCTCCTTACACGCTCGAGGTAAAGGAAGTCGCCTGGTGGTCCGCCTACGAGATCGGCCAGCGCGTCTGCGATGCCTTCGACGACGTACCCGAGGACGCGCGCGGCACCCGCAGCCCGCGCGTCTTCATCGCCGGGGACGCCTGCCACACCCACAGCCCCAAGGCCGGGCAAGGCATGAACGTCAGCATGGCCGATACGTTCAACCTCGGCTGGAAGCTCGCTGCCGTGCTGCGCGGACGCGCCGCCCCTGCCCTGCTCGACACCTACTCCGAAGAGCGCCGCGCCAAGGCCAAGGAGCTGATCGACTTCGACCGCGACATGGCGCGGCTGTTCAGCGCCAAGCCGAAGGACGATGCCGAGGCCGCTCAGTTCCAACGCTATTTCAAGCAGCACGGGCGCTACACCGCCGGGGTCGAAACGCGCTACGATGCCTCGCTGATCACCGGCGGCACCGAGCACCAGGCACTGGCGGCAGGGCAAGTGGTCGGCGAGCGCTTCCATTCAGCGCCGGTGGTACGGCTGGCGGATGCGAAGCCGATGCAGCTCGGCCATGCGTTCAAGGCCGACGGACGCTGGCGGGTGCTGGCCTTCGCGCCCCAAGGCGACAGCGGCCAGCCGGGCGGCGCCATCGCTCGGCTCTGCGACGCGTTGGTGCCGGTGATCGCGCGGTTCACGCCGAAGGGCGCGGATCCAGACAGCGTCATCGACCTGCGTGCGGTCTTCCAGACCCCGCACCGCGCGATGCGACTCGAGGCACTGCCCCCCGCGCTGCTGCCGAAGAAGGGCAGACATGGGCTGACCGACTTTGAAAAAGCCTTCTGCCCGGCGCCCAACGGCCCCGATATCTTCGACCTTCGCGGCATCGACAGGTCGCGCGGGGCGCTGATTGTCCTGCGTCCGGACCAGTATGTCGCGCAGGTTCTCCCACTCGACGCAGAGGATGAAATTTCTATTTACTTCAATGGCTTTCTGCTCCCAGCTTAGCTCGGTGGACGCCTTCGGCCCGCCGCCCCGCCATGGGCGGCAAAGCGCCTGCGGAAATAGTTATTGACTATAACTATTATCCTACATACCGTTTTGCGAAGGAGGAGCCCATGCCGCAGACTGACGACCTTTCCGAAGACCGTGGCGGGCCGACTGTGGAGGATACGGTGCTTGGCGAGCTGATCGGATACCGGCTGAAACGCGCCTACATGCAGATTCAGCCCGAGGCGCAGCGTGCGCTGGCCGAGGACGACCTGCGCGTGGTCAGCTTTTCGTGCCTGTCGATCATCGCCGACAACGCCGGGATCGTGCAGTCGGAGCTTGCGGACGCCTTGCAGATGGAGCGCTCGAACCTTGTCGTGATCATCGACGAGCTGGAACAGCGCGGCCTCATCACCCGCAAGAAGGTTCCCACCGACCGTCGGCGCTACGCGCTGGCGGCAACGCTGCGTGGACGCCGCCTGCGCGACCGTGCCGCTCAGAAGGTGAGAACGGCCGAGGACCAGATCATCGGCCGGCTCGACGAAAAGGACCGCGCGCACCTGATGGCCGTCTTGCAGCGGCTCGAGGACAATACGCGCTGAACGAAGGGCGCGGGCGGCAGAGGAGTCCGGCCGCGAACTGTCACAGGGAGGATAACCATGAAGATGCATTTTGCAGCGAGCCTGCTCGCCTGCTCGATTTCCGCGCTTGCCGTCAGCGCTTCGGCGGACACCATCCGCGCCACCAGTGGCTTCGGCCCCAACCACGCCGTCGCCAAGGACGTCTATCCGACGATGTTCAAAAAGCTCGAAGAGCTGACGGACGGGCGCTGGACAGGTCAGGACACGCCCTCGGGGCTGGTCGCCCCGAACGAGATGTCCACCGGCCTGCGCGACGGCGTGACCGAGTTCGGCGCGCTGCTCATGCCCTATTTCGTCGCCGAGTACCCCGAGAGCGTGCTCGTGTCGGAACTTTCGATGCTGGGCTCCAGCGCCGCGGTCGTCAGCTCTGCGGTGACCGAGTACATCGCCACCTGCGAGCCCTGCCAGGCCGAGTTCACCCGTAACGGGCAGATCTACCTCGGCTCGGACACCACGCCGCTCTATGACCTGCTGTCGACAAAGCCGGTGAAGACCTTGGACGACATGAAGGGCCTCAAGGTCCGTTCGGGGTCGCCCTTCTACGCGGCCTTCATCGAAAGTGTCGGCGGTGCACCGGTGCAGATGCCCTCGTCCGAGCTCTTCGAGAGCCTCAGCCAGGGCGTGATCGACGCGACCTTCTCTTCGCCGCACGAGATCATCGCCAACCGCCTCGGCGACGTGGTCGACTACGTGACCGAGATCGAGCAGGGCGTGTTCAACGGCGCCGCGATCACCACCGCGAGCACGATGCTCTGGGACCGCATGGATGCCGACGACCGCATGGCGCTGGCCACCGCAGCGCAATACGGCATCGCGACCGGCATGGCCGCCTTTGATCGGCAGATCGAGGAGGTCCGCGCCGGCGACATGGTCGAGTTCATCGAGCCCGACCAGAGCCTGATCGACGCCCGCGACAGCTTCAACGAGGAGCGCCTCGCGAATGCGGCCTCGATCCTCGAGGAGCGTGGCGTGAGCGACGCCCAGACGAAGATCGACCGCTACATGGCGCTTATCGAAAAGTGGGAAGGACTGGTCACCCCCGGCATGTCCCCCGAAGATCTGGGCGCGCTGCGCACCGAGGAAATCTGGTCGAAGATCGACCTGACCTCCTACGGCAGCTAAGCCTGCCAAGCGTGCGCCGGCGCTCTCCCGGCGCGCGCCTTCCAGAGTTTTCCCTCTCACCCCCCGGAGGATCGGATGCTTGCTCCGATTGAGACCGCCGTGGCGCGGATCAGTATGATATTGGGCGGCCTCGTGCTGCTGGCGATGATGCTGCAGGTCGTGGTGGACGTCTTCATGCGCGCCTTTCTCGGCGCCGGTTTCCCCGCCACCGCTGATCTTGTCGGCAAGTATTACATGGTCGCCGTCAGCGTTCTGCCGCTCGCGCTGACCGAGCTGAAGCGCCGCCACATCGAGGCGACGGTGTTCACCCAGACGCTCACCGGCACGCCGTTGAAACTGGTGCAGCTGCTCGGGTTCGGCATCTTCGCGGCGGTGCTGGCGGTGCTGACCTATGGCTCCTGCCTCGAGGCGATGCGCCAGATGTCGCGCGGCGCCTATATCGAGGCCGGCACGCTGCGCTTCGTCACCTGGCCGAGCTACTGGATCCTGCCCATTTCCTTCGGCCTCGCCCTGCTGATCATGTCGATCCGCATCTACGAGGTGCTGACCGGACGCTTCGGCGCGCATGACCACGATCCCGTCGGCGCCCTCGAAGACACGTCCAATTCCGGAGAGGACATCTGATGGATCCCGTCACCATCGGCATTCTGGCGCTCGTCGCCCTGCTCATCCTGATCGGCCTGCGCGTGCCCATCGCCGCCAGCCTGATCCTCGTTTCCTTCCTCGGCATCTGGGCCGTCGCGGGCCTCCGCCCGGCGCTGTCGATGCTCTCGACCATCCCCTACACGACCTCGGCCAGCTGGACGCTCAGCTCGATCCCGATGTTCCTGCTGATGGGATACATCGCCTATCACTCGGGCCTGACACGCGGCCTGTTCGAGGCGGCGCGGGTCTGGTGGGGCTGGCTGCCCGGCGGGCTGGCCATCGCCTCTCTCGCGGGCGCCTCGGGCTTTGCTGCGGTCTCGGGCTCGTCGGTTGCCTGTTCCGCCGCCATCGGCCGCATCGCGGTGCCCGAGATGGCGCGGCAGAAGTACGACCTGCGCATCGCCACCGGCGCGGTCGCGGCGGGCGGCACCATCGGCGCGCTGATCCCGCCCTCGATCATCCTGATCCTCTTCGGCATCCAGGCCGAGATCTCGATCAACGACCTCTTCCTCGGCGGGCTCTTCGTCGGCCTTGCCTCGCTGGCCTTCTACATCTGCGCCGTGCTGATCGTCTGGTGGCGCAATCCCGAAAGCCTGCCCCGCGCCGAGCCCTACACCATGGGCGACCGCTGGCAGAAGACCGCCGAGATCTGGCCCGTGCTGCTGCTCATCGGCGCGGTGTTCGGCGGGCTCTTCACCGGCTTCTTCACCGCCACCGAGGCGGGCGCCTTCGGCAGCTTCGTCGCGCTGCTGCTCGGTATCGCCCGCCGCTCGCTGAGCTGGGCCGACTTCAAGGAAAGCCTGATCGACACGCTGCTTTCGTCGGGGGCGCTCTTCATCATCACCATCGGCGCCAACCTCTTCACCCGGCTCGTGGCCATGTCCGGCCTGTCGATGCAGATGGGCATGTTCGTCGAGGGGCTCGGCCTTGGCACCTTTGCGCTGTTGCTGGTGATCGTGGTGATCTACCTGATCCTCGGCATGTTCCTCGAGCCGATCGGGGCGCTGCTGCTGACCCTGCCGCTGTTCCTGCCGATCCTTGCACAGCACGGCGTCGACAAGCTGTGGTTCGGCCTGCTTGTCGCCAAGCTGCTGGAGATCGGGATGATCACGCCGCCGGTGGGGCTCAACGTCTTCGTCATCCATTCCGTCGCCCGCGACTACGTGCGGCTGGAGCAGGTCTTCGCGGGGATCGTGCCCTTCATCCTCGCCGACCTCGTGTTGGTCGGCGGCATGCTCGCCCTGCGCGGCTTCTTCTGAGGAGGTCTTTCATGGACATAAAAGGAACCATCGCCCTCGTCACCGGCGCCGGAAGCGGCCTTGGAGAGGCCACCGCGCGGCGGCTGGCGGCGGCAGGTGCGACGGTGGCCGTGCTGGACCTTTCACCCGAGGCCGGTCAACGCGTCGCTGGCGACATCGGCGGCATGGCCCTGGCGGTCGACGTCTCGGACGCAGCGGCGGTGGAAGCCGCCTTTGCCGAGGTCATCGGAAAGATCGGCACGCCCCGCATCACGGTCAATTGCGCCGGTATCGGCACCGCCACCCGCATCCTGCCCCGCGACGGTTCACTGCCCATCGAGGCCTTCGAGCGCACGCTGAAGATCAACACGCTCGGCAGCTACATCGTGCTCAGCCACGCCGCCCGCGCCATGTCGGGACTTGATCCGGTCGATGCGGATGGTGCGCGGGGGATCATCCTCAACACCGCCTCGGTCGCCTACCAGGACGGGCAGATCGGACAGGCCGCCTATGCCGCCTCTAAGGGCGGAATCGCCTCGCTCACCCTGCCCGCCGCACGCGAGCTTGCCCGTTTCGGCATCCGCGTGATGACCATCGCCCCGGGCCTCTTCGAGACCGCGATGAGCGCCGGGCTCCCGCCGGACGCCCGCGCCGCGCTCGAGGCCGGACTGCCCTTCCCCTCGCGCATGGGAAAGCCCGACGAGTTTGCCCTGCTGGTGCAGCAGATCATCGAGAACCCGCTGCTGAACGGCGAGGTCATCCGCCTCGACAGTGCCGCCCGGCTCGCCCCCAAATGACCCTACTCCAAGACGTCCCCAAGGAGACCGCCATGTCCGACCACGCCAAGTACCTGACCACCGAGGTGGACGGCCAGATCGCCACCCTCACCATGATCCGCACCGACAAGCGCAATGCCATGAGCGACGGGCTGATCGCGGCGCTGGAGAATGCCTACGCGACGCTCCCGAAAGAGGTGCGCGTGGTGATCCTGACCGGCGCGGGCGGGCATTTCTGCTCGGGGCTTGATCTGTCGGAGCACGTCTCGCGCAGCGCCGAGGACGGCGTCTACCACTCGCGCAACTGGCACCGGGTGATGGAGATGATCCAGTTCGGCGGCAAGGTCACGGTCTCCGCCATGCAAGGCGCGGTGATCGGCGGCGGGCTGGAGCTGGCGGCCTCGACCCATGTGCGCATCGCCGAGCCCTCGGTGATCTTCCAGCTGCCCGAGGGGCGGCGCGGCATCTTCGTCGGCGGTGGGGCCTCGGTGCGCGTCGGGCGCATCCTCGGAGCGGACCGGATGGTCGAGATGATGCTCACCGGGCGCAAATACAATGCCGAGGAAGGGTTGCGGCTAGGACTGACCCACTACAGCGTCGGAGAGGGCGAGGCGCTGCCGCTGGCGCGCAAGCTGGCGGAGCAGATCGCCGGGAACGCGCCGATGTCGAATTACTTCATGGTGCAGGCGCTGAGCCGGATCAACGACATGTCGCGCAACGACGGGCTCTTCACCGAGAGCCTCTGCGCCGCGCTGGTGCAGACAACGCCGGATGCCGAAGAGGGGCTGAACGCCTTCCTCGAGAAGCGCGCGCCCGTGTTCCGCTGAGCCGGACGGAGGGAGGAGGAATGGACATGACCATCGTAGAAAGCGCCCCGACCGGACACGAGGCCCGCGCCGACTGGGCCAGACGACACACGCTGACCCGCTACGTGCCGCACAAGGTGATCCGCGAGGACCGCGAGGACGGCACGATCCTGCTGCGCTCGGGCTACGAGCTGCCCGAGGCTGTGGAGAATACCGGCGCCTGGCTGCACGAATGGGCCGTCAAGGCACCCTACCGCGTCGCCGTCTCGGAGCGCCCCACCGAAGGCCCCGGCTGGCGCAACGTGACTTATCTCGAGCTCTTGCAGCAGGTGCGCGCCATCGCCTCGGCGCTGATGGCGCGCGGGCTGGGACAGGGCGACACCATCGCCATGCTGTCCGGCAACGGGCTCGACCACTTGCTGGTCTCGCTGGCGGCGCAATACATCGGCGTGCCGGTGGTGCCGCTGGCTGAGCAGTATTCGCTGATCCCCGAGGCGCATGGCCGCCTCACCTACGTGCTCGACAAGGTGACCCCGAAGCTCGCCTTCGTCGATGACGCGACGCGCTACGCCTCTGCGCTCGCCCTGCCGCATCTCGCCGAGGTCGAGATCGTGGCCGCGCGCGGCGAGGCCGGGCGCCCGGTGACCCCGATGGCCGAGCTTCTCGCCACCGAGGAAAGCCCCGAGCTTGACGCGGTGCACGCCACTGTCGGGCCGGAGACTCTGGCGAAGATCCTTTTCACCTCGGGTTCAAGCTCCGATCCCAAAGGGGTGCTGACCACGCACCGCATGATGTGCGTCAACCAGGTGCAGATGCAGGTCGCCCTGCCCTTCCTGATGGACCACGCGCCGCGCATCACCGACTGGCTGCCGTGGAACCACGTCTTTGGCGGCTCGCACAACGTGAACATGATGCTCGCCCATGGCGGCACGCTGACCATCGACAGCGGCAAGCCCACCGGCAAGGGCTTCGCCACGACGCTCAAGAACCGCACCGACCGCCCCGGTACGCTGGCCTTCAACGTCCCGGTTGGCTGGAACATGCTCGTGGAGGCGATCAAGGATGATCCGGCGCTGCAGGAGCATCTCTTCAAGGACCAGCAGCTGCTGTTCTATGCCGGCGCCTCGCTGCCGCAGGACGTGTGGGAGGCGCTCGAGCAGTTCTGCATCCACGCCCGCGGCGGGCTGCCGATGATGATCTCGAGCTGGGGCCTGACCGAGACCGCCCCCGCCTGCCTCATGGTGCATGAGCCCATCGGCCGCTCGGGGGTGATCGGCGTGCCGCTGCCCGGCGTCGAGGTCAAGCTGATCCCCGACGAGGACATGCGCTGCGAGATCCGGGTGAAGGGCCCCAACGTGATGCAGGGCTACTTCAATGACCCCGAGAAGACCGCCGCGGCCTTCGACGAGGAAGGCTATTTCATCACCGGCGACGCGGTGCGTTTCGTCGATCCCGAGGACGCCAACCGCGGCCTCGTCTTCGACGGACGCGTGTCCGAGGACTTCAAGCTCGACACCGGCACTTGGGTGCAGGCGGGCAACCTGCGCATGAGCGCGCTGAAGGAACTGGCCGGCCTGGCGCAGGACGTGGTGATCTGCGGCCATGACCGGGGCGAGGTGGGGCTCTTCGTCTTCCCCGCCGCCGGTGCGGCCAAGCCGGGCGAGATCACCCAGGGCGCCGTCACGGACGCGGAGCTGATGACCAAGATCGAGCTGCGGCTGCGCGAGATGAACGCGCATGTGACGGGCTCGGCCAAGCGCGTCACCCGCGCGCTGGTGCTTGCCGAGCCGCCCTCGCTGGAGCATCACGAGATCACCGACAAGGGCTCGCTCAACATCAAGAAGATCCTGACCCGCCGCGCCGACCTGCTGGAGCGGCTCTACGACAACGAAGACCCGGCACTTATCCGCGTCTGAGGAGGCAACCATGATCGACTTCGCCAAGATCCGCGCGATCGATTTCCATACCCACGCCGAGGAAGCCTGCGGCTGTCATACCGACGACGGCTACGACGAGCTGCAATCGACGATGGCCAAGTATTTCGGCGCGCCCTGGGCGCATCCCCCGACCATCGACGAGACCGCCGCGCATTACCGCGAAATGAACATCGCGGCTGTGATCTTCCCCGTCGATAGCGAGCGCGAGACCGGCTACCGGCGCTACGACAACTACGAGGTCGCCGACGCCTGCGCCAAGAACGACGACATCCTCATCCCCTTCGCCTCGATCGACCCGGCGAAGGGCAAGCTCGGAGCGCGCGAGGCCCGCGATCTGGTGGAGAACCACGGCATCAAGGGTTTCAAGTTCCACCCCACGATGCAGGGCTTCTACCCCAACGACCGCATGGCCTACCCGCTTTACGAGGCGATCGCGGAGGCCGGGGTGCCCGCGCTCTTCCACACCGGCCAGACCGGCGTCGGCTCGGGCATGCGCGGTGGCAATGGCATGCGGTTGAAGTATTCGAACCCGATGTACATGGATGACCTGGCGGTGGATTTCCCCGATATGCCGATCATCCTCGCGCATCCCTCTTTCCCCTGGCAGGAAGAGGCGCTTTCCGTCGCCCAGCACAAGCCCAACGTCTACATCGACCTCTCGGGCTGGTCGCCGAAGTACTTCCCGAAGATCCTCGTGCAGTACGCCAACTCGATCCTGAAGAAGAAGATGCTCTTCGGCTCGGATTGGCCGATGATCGCGCCCGAGAAGTGGCTCAACGCCTTCGATCAGGTCGAGTTCAAGGAGGAGGTGCGCCCGTTGATCCTCAAACAGAACGCGATGCGCCTGCTGGGCATCGAGGCCTGACCTTCTTCCGCGCGTTCCGGCGCGCGGACCTTCCTCCTTTATGCGCGGAGCCGGTCCCGGCTCTACGGCGGTGCTCCTGCGCCGCCCTGTTTCCCCTTGCGAGCGAGGCACAGATGATCCCCTTCCAGGCCCCCACCGACGAGATCTTCCACAGCCTACATATCTTTGCCGGCAATGCCCCCGGCTGGGATGCCGAGCTCTCGCAGGAGATCACCCAGCATTTCGCCGCCTTCGCCGAGGGCGTGCTCGCCCCGCTCAACGAACCCGGAGACCGGCAAGGGTGCCGGCTGGAGAATGGCCGTGTGCGGATGCCCGAAGGCTTCGCCGCGGCCTATTCCGAACTGGCCGAGAGTGGCTGGCAGGGGCTCACCGCCCCCGAGGCGTTCGGCGGTCAGGCGCTCGATCATCTGACGGCGGCGGCGGTTTCCGAGATCTTCTCGGGCGCCAATCACGCGCTGCAGATGGTGACGGGGCTGGTACCTGGCGCGATCTCGACCCTGCTCGCCCATGGCACGGCCGAGCAACAGGCAGCCTATATCCCGCGCCTCACCTCCGGTGCGTGGCTCTCGACCATGTGCCTGACCGAGGCCGGGGCGGGATCGGATCTGTCGCGCATCCGCTGCAAGGCGACACGGGATGCGGATGGGTGGACGATCGAGGGGCAGAAGATCTTCATCTCGGGCGGCGATCAGGACATGTCGCAGGGCATCTTGCATCTCGTCCTCGCCCGCACCGGAACGGCAGAGGACGGGGTGAAGGGCCTGTCGCTGTTCCTTTGCGCCTCGGAAATCGATGGCCTGCGCAACGCCATCACCGTCACCCGCATCGAGGAAAAGCTCGGCCTGCACGCCTCGCCGACCTGCCAGATGGAATTCGACGGTGCCAAGGCCGAGCTCGTCGGCGGCGAGGGGCGCGGCCTGGTGGCGATGTTCACCATGATGAACCACGCGCGGCTCGACGTCGCTCTGCAGGGTGTTGCGCATGCAACCCGCGCCTGCGCAATCGCCAGCGCCTATGCCGCGGAGCGCACGCAAGGCCGCACCATCGAGGGCGCTCCGGCGCTGCTCACCGACCACCCCGACGTGCGACGCATGCTTGACGAACAGCAGGATCTCGCCCGCACCGCCCGCGGCATGTGCCATCTCGCGCTGGCCGAGCTTGAAACGGGCGAGACACCTGCCTTGATCGAGTTCCTGACGCCGCTGTGCAAGATCTACGCCACCGAGGCGGGCATCCGCGCGGCGGATCTCGGCATCCAGATTCTCGGCGGCTACGGTTATCTGGAAGAATACGGCATGGCGCAGGTCTGGCGCGATGCGCGGATCACCTCGATCTACGAGGGGGCGAATGGCATCCACGCGCTGACGCTGGCGACACGCGGGCTGAAGCTGGAGGGCGGCGCGGCCATCGGTCAGTTCGCGGCACTGGTGACGCGGCTCGGCGGCGCAGAGCCCAGTCTGGTTGTGGCCTGCGAGGCTTGGCAGGCTCGCGCATCAGGCCTTGCCGAAAGCCCGGACGTCCGCGCCGAGGCGCACGGCTTTGCGCAGGAAACTGCGGCTCTGCTGGCCCGGGCAGTGCGGCTGAGGCTAGCGGCGGGCTGACCCGCACCCGGACCGGCGCCTGCGCCTGACCGCTCGCGCCTTGGCAGCAGGGCGCTCCCGCGATATGGGGGCGCCGAGCAATCCAGAGGCCGACGATGCAGATCACCCACCTTGTCACCCATTCCGGCGGCTTCCATGCCGACGAGCTGCTGTCGTCGGTGATCCTCACCCGGCTCCACCCCGAGGCCGAGATCCTCCGCACCCGCGACGCGGCATGGATCACGCCCGGAGCGGACAAGATCATCTACGACGTGGGCCGCGCATACGACCACGCGCAGGGCATCTACGACCACCACCAGAAAGACGCACCGCTGCGCGATGACGGCCAGCCGTTCAGCTCCTTCGGGCTGATCTGGAAACACTATGGCCGCGACTACCTGCGCGCGCTGGAGGTGCCAGAGGCCGATCTCGAAGGCATCCACGCCAGCTTCGATTCGGGCTTCGTGCTGCCGGTCGACCTGATGGACAACGGCGCTCTCAGCCCGTCCGAGACTGGCCCGATGCTGTCGGATCTCACGCTGCCCATGCTGCTGGAAAGCCTCAAGCCGGTCTATGATGACAAGGCGCCCGAGGCCGAAGACATGGCATTTGCCGATGCGCTGCACATCGCGCGCGCCTTCGTCGAGGCGCAGATCCGCCGCAAGGCCGCCAAGCGCCGCGCCGAAGCGCAGGTGATGGCGGCGATCGAGACCGCCGGTGCGGGCCGCGTGCTGGAGCTGCCGCAGGGCATGCCCTTCCGCTCGGCAGTGGTGGCCGCGGGGGCCGATCACCTGCTCTTCGTGGTGCACCCGCGCGGCGAAGATTGGGCGCTCACCGGCATCCGCAAGAACGCCGACGGCTTCGAGCAGCGCGCCGATCTTCCCGCCGCCTGGGCCGGGCTGACCGACGCGGCGCTGGAAGAGGCAAGCGGCGTCGCGGGGGCAAAGTTCTGCCACAACGGGCGCTTCATCGCCGTGGCGGGCAGCCGCGAGGCAATCCTCGCGATGGCCGATCTGGCCGTGCGCGAGGCCGAGGCGGTGTCCGGGACCGCCTGAGCCGCGCTCGCGCGTTTCACTGCATCACCGCCTCGAAGCTGATGTTCAGCACGTCCTCGGGGCCGAGCAGCGCCGTCGGCGCCACCCGCTCGGGCGTATCCGAACCGTTGCGGAAGACTTCGTAGACGGTCTCGACTGCCTCGCCCAACTCGGCGGCGGCGGCGGGA
Organism: Salipiger sp. PrR003; assembly: GCF_010500785.1. NCBI lineage: Bacteria > Pseudomonadati > Pseudomonadota > Alphaproteobacteria > Rhodobacterales > Roseobacteraceae > Salipiger > Salipiger sp. PrR003. The sequence goes on along the minus strand of NZ_JAAGOV010000010.1, from coordinate 50,187 downwards.
CTGGCACGGCGCAGGAAATTCAGCGCCATCTGCACCTCGGTACGCTCCTGCGCCACGCGCTGCTCGGCCTCGATCTTGTCCTGCAGCAGGTTCAGCCGGTACTCGGTCTGGGCCTCCTGGATGTCGCTCTCGGCATTGGCACGGGTCTGCTTGGCGCGCGAGACGAAGGCGGCGACCTCGAGCAGGTCGGCGTTGTATTCGGAGAGGTCAATCTTCAGCCCCAGCGTCTGCTCCTTGCGAGCGAGACCGCGGGCCTCAAGTTCCTGCATGCTCTCGAGCTGCTCCTGCGTGGCGTCGAGCCGCTCGTTGATCAGTTCCCGGCGCTGGTCGAGCATCCCGGCTTCCTCGTCGGCAAGCGTGCTGCGCATGGTGGCGCCTTCCATCAGGTCCTGCATCAGCGAGCGGCGCAGGCCGACGAGCTGTTCCTGTTCCTGGTCGAGACGGGCCTCGGGCACCTGGGCCTCGGTGGTCACCCCGTCGAGCCGGGCCAGTTCCCGCGCCAGGGCGTCGCGCTCGGACTGGGCAAAGGTCAGGCGGCTCTGCGCCTCGGCGAGGTTGTTGCGGGCGTTCTCGATGTCACGCTCGCTGCGCAGGTCTTCCTGAACGCGCTCGATGCCGCCCGCCATGGCGATGGCCTTCATCACCGTCAGCCCGGGGCGGAACTCGTAGGCGCCGGGCGTGTCGACCGCGCCGAGCACGAAGACATCGCGGTATTCGAGCATATCGACCACCACCGATTCTCGGCTGGAGAAGCGCTCGCGCGCCTCGGTCTCGATGCGCTCCTCGACCTGGCGCATGGTCAGCCCGGCCACATCGATCGGCCCCAGCAGGTGCATCGCGATCTGGCCGTCGGCGCGGACCTGGAAATTGCCCGACATCTCGGGCTTGCCATAGACCGAGATGGTCAGCCGGTCGCCCACGTCGACGTGGTAGTCGGGCGTGTCGGCCTTGGCCGGCCCGCCGGTCACGGCGAGGGCCAGGGCAAGCGCCGTGCAGGCGGCAAACTGGCGAAGATAAACAACCATTCTCGCTACTCCTCAGTTGGGACTGTCCAGCCGCGGCGCGCCGGGCTGGCGATGCGCGCCGGGGCGCGGACGGGTCTTGCTGTCGTAAAGGGCGAAGATGCGCTCGCGCATGACCTCGGCGCTGAACCGGGCAACCACGGTGTCGCGTGCCGCGCCGCCAAGCCGGGCGGCGGCGGCCGGATCGGCCAGCAGCCCGGCCACCGCCTGCGCCAGCGCCTCGGGATCATGCGCGGGCACGAGGCGTCCGGAGCGGCCATCTTCGAGCACATCGGGAATGCCGCCGACATCGGTCGAGGCGACGGCGCATTGCATCGCCATGCCCTCGAGCAGCACCATCGGCAGCCCTTCCCAGGCCGAAGAGACCACCATCACGTCGAGCGCCGCCAAGAGCTCGCGCATCCGGCTGATGGCCCCGGTCAGGATGAGCCTTTCCGGCCCCAGCCCAAGCCCGCGGGCCTGCGCCTCGATCTGCGGCCCCAATGGCCCCTCGCCCACGACGAGGAACACCGCCTGCGGGACGCGCTGCGCGAGGATGGCGGCGCTGCGCAGGAAATTCTCGTGGTCCTTCTGCGGCGTAAGGCTGCCGATCACCGCCACGACCTTCGCCCCCGGTTGCACGCCGTAGCGGGCCAGATCGAGCGGCTGGGTGCGCGCCGGGTCGAAGTGATGCAGGTCGATGCCGTTGACGATGGTCTCGATGCGTTCGGCGCGGAAGCCTCCGGTGCGGGCGACGTGGTTGGCCACCCGATCCGACACGCCGATACAGGCGTCGGCCCCAGCTGTGATTGTCCGATACATCAGGCTCTTGGCCTTCTTCTCGCGCCAAGGATCGGTGTTGTGCAAGGTTATGATGCGCGGCACGCCCGAGAGGCGCGCGGCCGTCTGGCCGACGAGATCGCTCTTGATCAGGTGGCTGTGCACGATGTCGGGCCGCCAGTCGCGGATCAGCTTCATGCAGCGTGCGAGCGCGCGCGGATCGCGCAGCCCCCTGGTGCTCAGCCGGGTCATGCCGACGTCGCGCTCGGCCACACGCGCCTCGAGCGGGCCAGGCGTGAAATAGGCCACATGCGCCTCGCAGCCACGGTCCCGCGCCGCATCCAGCAGGCCCAGCAGCAGCATCTCGGCGCCGCCGAACTTGAGGCTGTCGATTACGTAGAGAATGCGCTTGCTCACCAGGCCACCTCCAGTTCGGCGCGCGGCATGGCGGGCTCGCCCGGAAAATGCGCGGCGATCCGTTCCGCCACCGCGTCCCAGGTGAACTGCGTTGCACGTGCCTTGGCCGCCGTGCCGAGGCGCAGGGCGCGGTCGGGCATGGCGAGCGTCTGAAAGAGCGCTTCGGAAAGCGCCTCGGGGCTCCGCACCGGGACCACGTGGCCGGTCTCGCCCTCGACCACGATGGAGCCAATGTCGCCGACGTCGGTCGAGACCACCGGCAGGCCGAACTGCATGGCCTCGCAGAAGACCACGCCGAAGGGCTCGAGCCGCGAGGGCATGCAGAAGCAGGAAGCCTCGTGGAAATGTTCGGCGACCTCCTCCAGAGGCAGGCGCCCCAACACCTCGACCCCCTCGACCTGCAACTCGGGGCTGCAGCCGATCACGGTGAGTGTCGCATCCGGCAGCCGCGTGCGGAGCAGCTTGAAGGCATCGACCAACTCGGGCCCGCCCTTGCGCTCCCAGTCGACCCCGACAAAGAGGATGCGGCGTCGGGCGAAACGCTCGGTGCTCAGATCCACCGGCCGCTTGGGAAGCACCGAGGCCCCTGCCCCGATGGCCGAGCTCTTTTCCGGCGCGATGCGGTATTGCTCGGTGAGCATCCGGCGAATTTTGGGCCCGAAGGTGAAGACATGCCGGGCCTGAGTGTAGATCTCGCTCTCGCAGGCGAACCAACCGTCGCTGGGCGCCCCGAAGAGGCCCTGCAGGCTCGACATCCCCGCCCGCGCCACGTGGTCGGTATAGACGAAGTTGGGGATGCCGGGCAGTGCCGCGTTGAACAGCGACTGGGTCTGCAGGGTGAAGTCGTAGTCGGCGGGATCGAACCGATCCCGCACCATCTCGCTCACCGCCTGGTAGTACGTCCGCGAGCGCGCCAGGCGGTAGCGCAGCATGTCCTTGGAACTCCAGCTGGACAGCCCGTACTCGCGCTGCACCCCGAGGAGGCACCGCAGCTGGCTCAGCATGTTCTCCTTGAACTCCTTTCCGACGTCGATGACATCGAGATCGATCTCGGGGCGGACCCTGCGCAGGGCCGCCTCGAGTTGGGCATTGATGTGCGAGAAGCTCCCGCGGATCACGAACAATCCCCGCGACCGTGCGGGACCAACCATTGAAAAATCCTTCATCTCACCCAATGATCCCATCCACGTAAATGTAGTCCAGATAATCAATTCTGAGCGGCTCGCCGCCGTCCGAAATACCGGTGAGACTGACCACGTCGCCCGCCGCGAGTTCGACCCCGAAGGTGCTGTGCTCGGCAAAAGATGTGCCGTTCACGATCGCATCGCCCGCATCGAGGTTCCAGACGAAGCTGTCCACCACCACGCCGTTCACCTCGATGTCGAGCTGCGACTGACCATCGGACTCGTCAAAGTGACCCAAGGTAAGGTTATAGGTTCCGGTCGCATCCGCAAAGACGAAGCTTGCGCTCTGCACGCCCGCGTCGCCCGCCCTGATCAATTGATCCCCGGAGGCATGGCCATTGCTGCTGATGATGAAACCTTGGTCGAGCGAGAAAGTCTCGGCCTCGAGGCGCACCAGCTCGCCCGGGTTGGCAGGCGCACTGCCGCCGCCCGAGCCGCCGTCGAGCGGAGTGAAGTCGAGGTAGTCTATGCGCAGCGGCTCACCGCCGTTGGAGACGCCCGACAGCTCCAGGATATCGCCGGCCACCAGATCGAGTCCCGAAATGGTGCGTTCGGCTAGGGCGCCCGGGGTGACCGTCGTCCCGTCCGCATCGAGATCCCAGGTGAAACTGTCGATCACCGAGCCATTGAGCACGACGTTCAGCACCGACTGCCCATCGGATTCATCAAAATACCCGAGGGTGAGATCGAAGCTGCCAGACTGTGTCACGCTGTAGCTGGCAATCTGCGTGCCCGGATCCGTGGCCTGGATGAGCTGATCGCCCGAAGCATGCGGGTTGCCGAAGACCGCGAAACCTTGCACGAGGCTGAGGCTCTCGGCCTCGACGCGGAAGGTCTCGCCCGAGCTAGAGCCTCCGCCCGTGCCGCCACCCCCGGTGCCGCCAGTGCCGCCGCCGCCGGGACTACCCTCGACAGGGGTGAACTCGGCAAAGTCGATGCGCAGCGGCTCGCCGCCGTCGGACACGCCCGACAGTTGCAGGGTGTCGCCCACCTTCAACTCGACGCCCGAGATGATGTGCTCGGCAAAGGAGGACGGGGTGACCGTCGTCTCGGCCGCATCGAGATCCCAGGTAAAGCTGTCGATCACCGTGCCGTTGACCAGCACGTTCAGCACCGATTGACCGTCGGATTCGTCGAAATAGCCGATCTTGATGTCGAAGGTCCCGGCCGTGGCCACGGTGTAATTGGCGATCTGCGTGCCCGGGTCGGTGGCCTGGATCAGCTGGTCGCCCGAGGCGTGCGGGTTGCCGAAGACCGCGAAGCCCTGCACGAGGGTCATGTCCTCGGCCTCGACGATGAACGGATCGCCGATGGGCGTGCCGCCGCCTCCATTTCCGCCACCGCCATTGCCGCCGCCGCTCGAGCTGTCGGCGTCGTAGGTCAGGTAGATCGGCGACGTGGTCGGGCCCACAGGCAGGTTGCCGTTGCTCGGGTCGATCACCGCCGCGACGATGCCGAGCGGGAGCTGGTCTTCGCCGGTGAAGTCATAGGCCGCCACCCCCGAGAGGTCGAACATCGACGATATGTCCTGCACGCCGCCTGTCAGGGTAATGTCAACGGTCTGGAATTCCACGGCGTTATTGGCCGGGAAGTCCGATGCCGCCAGCGCTGCCAGCTGCGCATCGAGCTGCGGCGCATAGGCCTGCTCCGTGCTGGTGCCGGTCGAGAAGGCGTTGGTGGTGGGCTGGATCATGCCCTTCATCAGCACGACCCGCATGGTCGCCCCGGCCGGGCCGCTGACCATCATGCTGAAGTCGCTGTCGCTGTAGGTCCCGACGCCACCCTCGATAAGCCCGTTGACCACGATGCTGGCCTCGGTGCCGGCCGCAGACTGCGACGAAAGCCCCTTGGCGCCCGCTTGCGTGTCGGTGCCCTGCAGGTATCCCGTGCTGGTGGTGCCGTCGGCATAGGTCACGGTGAAGCTCGAGCCGATCAGCTCGGCCCCCGAGACCCCGCCCACGTCCCAATTGGGAGACGTGCCCGCATCGAGCGTCGACTTCTTTGCGCCGGCGATGGAGTTGGGGTCCATGTCGACCGAGAAGGTCACCGTCTCGCCGGATTGGAAGCCACCCGCAGTCGCCTGGTTGAAGGTCAGGACGATGCCTTCGTAGCCAGCAGTGCCGCCAGCGCCGACGTAGGTCGCATTGTTCGGATCGCTGGCATTGTTGTTCGGCGCGACCACGCCGGTATTGCCTGCGCTGTTGATGGTCAGCGCCTTGGCGACGGTATCCCCGGCGAGGCCGAAAGGATCGAAGACCGCGTCCTTCAGCACCGCCCCCGAGACATCGATCTCGACCTTGGTGACCACCTTGGTCCCGGTATTGCTGAGCACGAAGGAGCCGGAGTCGTAGTTCGACTTCTGTACGTTGTCGGCCGTCGGGGTAATCGCCAGTGTGACCGCGCCACCCCCTGACCCGGGCGTGCCGCTGTCGTTGTCAAGAATCGTTACCAAGCCGGTGTCCTCCCCGATGGTTGCATTGGCTCCGCTGACCCCGGTGATCACCACCTCGAACCTCTCGGCCCCCTCGACCAGCGTGTCGTTCAGAATATTGATCAGCACGCTGGTATCCGCCGCGCCGCCCGCGATCTGCCGGCTGCCGCTGTAGACGCCGGTCGCGGCGTTCAGCGTCGCATTGGCCACGGTGTAGTCGCTGCCCGCCGTCGCGGTGAGCGGACGCACCTCGAACTGCACGAGCACGGTGCTCTCGGAGGGCACGTAGTTGCTCGCCGAGAGCGCGACGGTGACCGAGCCGTCGGCCTCGCCGGCAATTGCGTCACCGACCGAGATCGACGGACCCGGCGCGACGTCGTCGATGGCGATGATCTCGATGGCGTTGATCAGCGGATTCTCCAGCACCGACGCGAAGTCGATGTCGGCGATCCCGTCGTTGATCTGGCCGGTCCATTGCACCATACCGCCGACGCCGCTGCCGAAAGCCGCCACGAGGTCGAAGTCGTTCAAGAAGAGTGAGCCCTCGATAGACACGTCGAAAATCCGCTCACCGACCTGGTCAGTGCCGTTGTAGCCGTTGCCCATGTAGAGGCGGATCGCGTAGCTGCCCGGATCCACGGCGAACTCATACTGCATGCCCTGGCCGGTGGGCTGCGCCCAGCGTTCCTGCGCGAAGACACCGAGCGGGGTGCTCGAGGGCACCGAGCTGTCAAGCGTTGCGAGGTTGAACGTCGACACCGACGTGGTGCCGGCCACCAGCACCGAGGTCGAGCTGCTCCAGTCCATGCCCCCATCGCTGGCCGCCACGTCGGAATTGCCGCCGACCCATCGGTGCACGACCTCGCCCTCCGAGGTGTTGGTGACCTCGATCCAGTCCCACGAGGCGGCAAAGCTGTCGTCCCCGGTGGGGGTCGAGGCAACCATGCCGACCACTGCGCCGGTGACCGAGCCGAGGTTGTCATACTCACCCTTCACCGCCTCGACGACGGCCGCCGGAAGCGCCAGCGTCGCGGTCGGCACCCAGTCCGTGTAGACGCCGTTGTTCACGTAGCGCGCCCGCGCGGTGGCGGTCTCGGCCCCGGAGGTCATGTCGAGGTCGATCGCCACCTCGAAGTTCGGATCGCCGACACCGAGGATATCCGGATCCTCGATCCCCGGCACCTCGACGAAGCTGCTGACATAGCTGTTGTTTTCCTCGACGATCAGTTGCACGCCGTATTTGATCGTGCCGCCCTCTTCGACGACGGCGATCGTGGCCTCGACGAAGGTGTCCTGATCGCCCGGCCCGACCATGAGGCCGACTTTCTCGCCGCCGTCCCAGGTCTTGGCCGGCGCGTCCTTGTTGAGCGAATAGGTGAAGATGTTGACCATCTCGCTGGTGATCGCGAGCTGCTGCGCCCCCGAGGACATGAAGCCGATGCCAAGCACGTCCTGCTGGGTGTTCGCCGCGCCGACAGCGGTGCCCGCATAGGCTTCGTCGATGCTGACAAAGCTCGAGGCGCCACCAAGGTTGAACACGCCGCCATTATAGAGACCCTGCGTCGGATCTCCGGCATTGTCGGTTGCCGGAAGCACGTTGTTGCGCCACACCGCGTTGACGCCTATGCCGCCCGCGATGCTGTCGCCGCTTGGCACGGCGCCGGGCGGAGTCGAGGCGGGGTTGTTCAATTCGAAGTCCCACTTGGCCGTCGAATTCGGCCCCACGTTGACGCCGGTGCCATCGGTCGGGTCGCCGACGTGGCTGTCGAGGATGTTATCCACCCCGTCGAGGTCGAGATCGTCGCTCGGATCGAGCGGCTCGCCGCCGGGGATGAAGATGGCGATATTGTCCTTGCCGTAGACACCGCTGACGATGAGCCCGGCGAAATCGTCCAGCCCATCCCCGTCATTGTCGATGAAGACCCCGAGCCCGTCGTCCCCCAGCGCCGTCACGGCCAGCGGCTGCGAGCCGAAGTTGCCCAGCTCGTAGACCACCGAGGCGGAATCCGTGCGGCCGTCACCGTCGGTGTCCTCGACCTTGACGAAATAGAGCGTGCCGTCGAAGCTGGCTGCGACGACGGTGTTCTGCAGCGCTCCGCCGAAGAATGTCGCGGTGTATTCCTCGAGCCCGTTGGTGGATTCCGGCAGCGTGAGCAGCGATCCGTCTTGGGTGTAATCGAGCAGCTGGGCTTCGGGCGAATGCGCCGTGCCATCCATCACTGAGGTGCCGTCGAAGAAATCCAGCACGTTGGCGATCGAACTTCCGGGATGCTCCCAGTCGTAGCCCGAGACCACGTCGAAGAAATCATCCGGCAGACCGGTGAGCGACGTCGTATCGACCCAGCTTCCCGCGGAATCCTGCGCGTAGATGATCAGCAGCTCGGACAGGAAATCGCGCGCCTGCGCCTCATTGGCAAAGAGCACCGCGCCATAGGCCATGATCGGTGAACCGGAGGTCGCCCCGGCATAGCTCCCGTCGCTTTTGAAGGCCAGCGACAGCGCTTCGGCCGCGGCGCGGATCGGGTTGGCATGGCCGCCGTAGGGGCCGTATTCGTCGGTGATCTCGCCAAGGTAATGCAGCTGGTCGCCGTAGCCCTTGCTGCCGTCTTCGCTGAAATGGTTGGTGGCGAATTCCGAGGTCCAGTCGTCAACGATCGCGCCATCGGAGTACGAGACTGCTTGGCCGCCCCAGCCACCGTTGGGACCGTTGTCAAAGGTGTAGACCTGGCCGTCCTCGGTCACCAGCACGTCAAAGGGATTGCGGAATCCCGGCGAATGGATGGTCAGCGGGTTGTCGACCAGCTTGAGCTGCCCATCCTCGCTGACCAGCACGTAGTCAGTGATCTTGGCCATGTTGAGGCCATTGTTCCCTCCCGCCCAATCGGGCCGCAGAACACCGCCGCTGCTGCCGTTGTTGTCGAGCGTGAAGTTGGGATCGAGATTCAGGTTCTCGATGTCCAGCGTGGTGAGATCGACGTTCGGACGCGCGGGATCGTCGAGCGTCGGCATGTCCAGAATGAAAAGGTTCCCGCTGGCGTCCGTGCGAATGTCGTAGGATTCCAGGTCGGTCAGGTTGATCTTAATGACCGAGGCCGAGTAGGCGAAATCCACCGTCCCGGCAAAGTTGTTGCCAGGCGCGCCCTTGTTGGTATTGCCGCCTATCGCGACCCACAGGTAGGTATCGCCGGTGTCGGGGTCCACCGACAGGTCGAGCCCATTGATCGAATGGTTCTCTTCCGAACGCGGCAGGCCGCGCACGATGGCGACATTGGAAAGCACCTCGCCGGTGTCCGGATCCAGCACGAGCCGATGAATCTGGCTCGAGTTGGTGTCAAGCCCGCTGTCTTCACCCACCGAGATGCGCCAGTCGGAGGAGGTGACGTAGAGCACGTCGTTGCCCTCCGCGTCGGTGGTCGCGACGAGGCCGGTCATTTGGCGGAACGTCTTGGAGTTCAGGGTTCCGTCATCGTTGAAGTTCTGGGTTTCGGCCGGAATGACGCCAATCGCCGTCGACGAGGTCACGACAAAGTCGGGGCTCGTGTCGGCATCCGCCCCATCCGGCTGCCGTTCGATTTCGTAGCGATAGATGGTGCCATTTTGCTGGGCGACAAAAAGCACCGGATTTCCCGTTTCGCTGAAATCCAGCGCCGTCGGGTTGGTGCTCTGTTCCCCGGAAAGATCAGTGACACCGAATGTAATGGTATCGGGCATAATAGAGTCCTCTGACGAGAGGGGTAAAATCAACTATGAAATCAGTTTTTATTTTTTGTTTTTAATTAATTACGGTTTTTTTGGCCTGCGCCGTGGCAGAGGAACTCGCGATTGCCGGAGGGGCTAAGCCCCGTCCGGCATCATGCCGCGGTCGAGCGGGTGAGCGCGCGTCGCAGCTTTGCGGAAAGGAACTCGGACCGGTGTGGCACAACAACTGCCTGGAACAGGTAGCGGCTTAGGATGTGTTCGGCGTATTCGCTTTTCGGCTTGTAACTGACCTGCACCCGGCCGTTCGGCGCCGTCGCCTGGACCGTGCTCAGTTCCACCGCCGCATTGCGGGTCTGACCGTCCGGAAGGAGCATGGTCAGCCGACCCAAGAGCGGCACGTTCAGCGCGTTCCCCTGGTCGAGGATAAGCTGGTCCTCGTCGACCCAGAACACCGCCCGCGACTGGCCGTCATCAGAAACGAAGCGCATGTCGTAGACCCGCGCACGCGCGGCCTCGATACGTTCTGACCGGCGACCGAAGACCGTCGCGCCGATCCGGGACACCGTCCGCGCAACCACGCAGGCCCCGACGATGAACACGAGGGAGATCTCGCCGAGATAAGACACCTCGGTGCGGCACAGCTTGTTGTTCAGCCGCGAGCGGATCGCCTTGGAGGTCCCGTGGCTCATGAAAGCCTGGGCCGGGCCTATCATCCCGGGCTTGACCCGGAACCGGCGTTCGTAGTCGGGGATCGTGGCGGCATATTGTGCCGCGATCTCCGGGCGCACGGGGCGCGGGCCGCACATGTTCATGTCGCCCTTGATCACGTTCAGAAGCTGCGGAATCTCGTCGAGACGGGTTTCACGCAGGAACAGTCCCATCGGCGTTTCGATGCCCGACCCCTTGGGCAGCACCTTGTCCTTGGTGATCATCGCCGCCTTGTTGCTGTCGAGGCTGCGGAACTTGAAAACGTCGAAGAGCTCGCCGTTCTCGCCGATACGCGGGCCGCGGTAGAAAATCGGTGCACCTTGGGTGAGGGCGAGAAGCGCGGTGATCACCAGGAACAGCGGCAGGACCATCAGAAAGAGCGTCATGGCGATGGCGAAATTGTAAGCCCGGTAAACAAACCGCGAGCGCGGCTGGAAGCCGACCGAGAACCGCGGCCAAATGGCGCGCCGGCCGCCCGACGGCCATGCCTCGGCTCCGGCGACCGCGCCGCTCGCATAGCCAGTGTCGCGCACGGATTGGGAGGAGAGCTCCGTGCGGTAGTGGGAGGATTGGAAATCGCTGAAGCGGGGGGAGGAGTCGTCTAAAGTTCTGTATGTATGCGGTTTTTCTAGTTCTTTTTGTGTTGAAAAATTCATCGGAAATATCCTCGGAAAACTCAAGGAGCCTGGGAAAAACCCTAGCCAAAAAGCAAAATGCAAACGGTGCCGCATAGACGCGCGGCGATCATGAAAACCTTCGTGATGCTCGGACTTCGGCCAGAAACTGCCTCAAATGTCCCCTGACCAATACGGGGACAGATCGTTTTGTATGTTAATTAAAGCGCATCATTCTGTCGAAAATACTAACTTTATGGGCCAGCGGTGCAAAGCTGTTTTTTGGGACCTAGACCGCAAACCCGGAACAACTAGGGACTTCGTGGGCTTGTCACGCAAAGGTTGCACGGACACTGTGCAGCACGTCGCAACAATAGCTTCTCCCACCAAATCAGGCGCCTCGCTGTCCAGCCCCATTTTTTCCCAAGTTTCGCCTTTAATGGCGGGGACTTAGTTCGAACTTTGTGCGGCCTCGCCCGCATTTCCTCCCGCCTTTCTCGGCAGGCGGCCCTGGATCACCTGCCGGGGCGAATCGATGATGTACCCGGTGCGTCCCCTCACCTCTTCGAGGAGCCGAAGATCAGTGGCATCAACCTGAGGGTGGCGCGCGCCCGCGTTGGCGAGCACGGCGTCCTCGACCTGCGCCGAGGGGATCACCGGCGCTCCGCTGCCTGCGAACGCCGGGGCTTTCGAGAGCGCGACCTCCGCATCGGCGCGGATCTCGCCCTCGGTGTCCGATACGTAGAAGTTCGGGCCGGGACGCCCCGCGTCCTGCAGGTGAAGTGGCGGCCGCTCGACGCTGTTCGGTCCGGGGATGTAGACATTGCCGATGATGTTGACCGTCGAACCGGTGCCCTGAAAGCCGCTCGGGCCCCAATTGTACACCAGGTTGTTGATGAACTCGATCTGCCGGCTGTCATCCTTGATGTTGGGGTTGCGATGCCGGTTATGCGCGAGAAGATTGCCGATCACGGTGATGCGCTTGGCCGAGCCGCCGCCGATAAGAAGCCCCATGCTGTGCCGCCCCTTGGGATGGATCGACTGGTCGAGCGCCTCGGCGATGATGTTGTTGGAGATGGTGACATCGGCCACGTTGCCCCAGACCGCGAGGTTCTCGTCGACCGCCCAGCTGATCGAATTGCCCTCGATCAGCACATTGCGGATCGGCTTGGATCCGTCCCCGATCGACAGCCCGTCGCGGTTGTCGGGCGCATCGCCCGGACCGTCGCCCGGGCGCAGGTGCATCCCGCGCACGATCACGTTGCTGCCCACCACCCGCAGCCGTCCGCCGGTGAGGGTGATCCCCCCCGGCGCGCTGCGACCATCGAGCGTGACGTCCGGTCCGATCTGGATCTGGTGCGACAGAGCTATGGTCCCCCCGACATCGAAGTGGATGATGCGCGGCCCCTGCTCCTGTTCGGCGGCCCAGCGGAGACTGCCCGGCCCGTCGTCGGCCAGCGTGGTCACGTGGATGGTGCGGCCATCACCGCCGCCACGGGTCAGGGCGCCGAAACCAGCCTGCTCCGGGTCATCCGCCGAGGAGGCGGTATCCGCCCGGACGAGGTCGACGGGCAGCGAAAATCCCGCCAAAGCGGTCGAGAGAATGAAACATGCCAGCACCATACGGCGCCGAGGAGACACAAAAAGGGTCATCACCTGCTCCCATGAAGAACAACGTCACACCCGGACGCCGGAGCGACCGGGCTCACTAGGGTCGGTCGGAGCACGCGCCGCCAGCGGCGCGCGCCTTCTGCTCAGGAGGTCGTCTGCATCTGGCGGGACTTCTTGCCGAGCAGGTCCTCGAAGTAGGCGATGGTCTTGGCGATGCCCTCGGAAAGCTCGATCGAAGGGCTCCAGCCGAGATGCTTGCGCGCGAGGGTGATGTCGGGGCGGCGCTGCACCGGATCGTCGCTGGGCAGTTCCCGCGACACCAGCTTCGACTTCGAGCCGGTTTGCGCCACGATCATCTCCGCAAGCTGCTTCACGGTGCATTCCTGCGGGTTGCCAAGATTCACCGGGCCGGTGAAGCCTTCGTCGGTGGCCATCATGCGCATCATGCCCTCGATCAACTCATCCATGTAGCAGAACGACCGGGTCTGGCTGCCATCGCCGTAGATGGTAATGTCCTCGTCGTAGAGCGCCTGCCGGATGAAGTTCGACACCACGCGGCCATCCTGCGGGTGCATGCGCGGACCGTAGGTGTTGAAGATGCGTACCACCTTGATCGGGAGGCCGTGCTGGCGGTTGTAGTCGAAGAACAGCGTCTCGGCGCAGCGCTTGCCCTCGTCGTAGCAGGAGCGCACGCCGATCGGGTTCACATTGCCCCAGTAGCCTTCGGCCTGCGGGCTGACCAGCGCGTCACCGTAAACTTCAGAGGTCGAAGCCTGCAGGATCGGGCATTTCAGCCGCCGCGCCAGCCCCAGCATGTTGATCGCGCCGTGCACCGAGGTCTTGGTCGTCTGCACCGGGTCGTGCTGGTAGTGGATCGGCGAGGCCGGACAGGCGAGATTATAGATCTCGTCCACCTCGACATAGAGAGGGATGGTCACGTCATGGCGCAGGAACTCGAAACGCGGATTGCCGAGCAGATGCTCGATATTGCGTTTCGTGCCGGTGAACAGGTTGTCGACGCACAGGACCTCTGCCCCGCGTTCCAGCAGCCGGTCGCACAGATGCGAGCCCAGAAAACCCGCCCCCCCAGTGACGAGGATGCGCTTTCGACTGTCGTAATTGCGCTTCAACATGGTGCTTCCTTTTCAAAAAAATGAATCAAATCAGTCACAAAAAAACATGTCGCCCAGGGGATCATCCCACCGCGGCGGATTTGGGCCGCGCCGGGTCCGGCATCGGCCAGCCCAGATCGGCGAGGTCACGTCCGACAAGCAGCTGGAGCAGCAGCATGTCCTCGGCGTAGGTTGCCGCGATCTCCTCGGCGAGGTCGGCGGGGACCGGCACCTTGGCGAGCTTGGCGGTATTGAGCGCATCCAGTTTTTTCAGCAGTCCCAGCGACTCGAGCCCGAAGGCGCGCTTGATCGGTCGTGACACGAGCTGGCGCGCGGGACCGGCCCGCGTCACCACGTAGCGCACCAGCTTCGAGCGCGCTCGCTTGGCCTCGTTGATCGAGGGGAAGTCCCGCCGCCCGTCGTCCTCGAGACCGAGGAACGCCAGAGTCCGGCGGTAGATGCCGGGCGTGTCCGCCCGCATGTCCTCTTGGAACAGCACCAAGACCCGATCGCGCGGCACCCGGGCGTAGAGCCGTGAGAGCATTTCTCCGAAAGCGGCGGTGCGCTTGTAGAGCAACGTTGACGGGGCGCGACAGCTGCGGGGGATGTTCTTGCCCGCAGCGCGCGCATCCGAGAGGTCCCAGGCCGTGCGGAAGTCCTCTTCGCTCTCGTCGAGCGCATGGATCAGCTGCCGATGCAACGAGGCCAGCATCTTCACCGGATTGCGCAACATGACGATGAATTTCGCATCGGGCCGCGCCTTGAGGATCTCGGTGATCGCGCTGTCCGAATAGAGATACCAGACCGATCCTTCCATCAGCACCTCGGCCTGCGGACCCGGCGCGAAGGTCGCGCGATAGGCTTCAAGGTCATCGCACAGGCACAGCCCGCGCAGGTCGCGCGAAAAGTAGTGCGGCTCCTTGGGGTTGCTGAAGCCCACCCCCGGGTGCCCCGCAAGATAGTGTCCCAACGCCGTCGTGCCGCATTTCGGCGCGCCGATCAGGTAGGCGGCGGGCGGAAAGAGGTCCGCCCGAGATATTGGTTCGGGATCAGACGGAAGGGAATGCGTCGACACAGGCAGCGTCTCCTACTGCGTCGCCGGTCGCCTCGGGCCACGGCGCCGCAGCGGCGCCAGAGTGAATTTCGGGATGATCGCACGGATCGAGGCCATAAATTGGCCGATTTGCGGGGCCGTTCGGAGCGCCCGGGTCAGACGATCAGAGGATGATCGACAGAAAGAACCCGGCAAGAGCGCCCAAAAATGCAATCCCGATCCAGGCAACCGCCCCAAGGCTGAAACCAACGATGAATGAAATAAGCCAAGCGTAAAAAATTGCGGTTAGCGCACAAGAAATAATGAGTATCGCCTGCCGGACATACTGGCGGTCTCGCCGCGGCGGCCGTTCAGCCTGCTTGTCCATGGGCGATGTTTGCGACGGGTCTGCAGAACCGCGACCGCGCGTGACACGTAGCCTCCTTTCTAGAGTGTTGAGTGGCATCTTCCAATCCTGACCAATCGGAGAAGATCCGAAGGTGTTTCAGCCGGGTTGGCAATGATGACCGACACTTGGTCCCCCTAAACATTTGGGACAAATTCCAAAAATATGGACCCGGACCAAAACCAGCGGCGGACCCGTTGCGCGTTACTATGCCCCGACGATACGCAACCGCCGGAAGACGCGTCAAGGAATTAAGACCTGCGCGCCGGGAGGCACACCGAAGAGTGACCGTTCTGCCCGTCACCGCGGCACCCGCCGAGGTTGCAGGCGGGGCGCGGGAACATCCGGCCGCGCCCTGTGCCAGTCGCTGCGGCGACCGGTCTCGGCGTAGATCGCCAAGAGCCGCTCAACCCAGGTG
Source organism: Salipiger sp. PrR003 (assembly GCF_010500785.1). Lineage (NCBI taxonomy): Bacteria > Pseudomonadati > Pseudomonadota > Alphaproteobacteria > Rhodobacterales > Roseobacteraceae > Salipiger > Salipiger sp. PrR003. The sequence continues at coordinate 34,773 of NZ_JAAGOV010000010.1, read as the reverse complement.
GCCACGCCGTAACGCCCCAGCGCCCGCTCGCGGACCGCATGGGCGGTGCGCTCCGCCAGGCCCTTCGTCTCGATCATCTCGAGAACGCCCCGCGCCAGTGCCTCCGGATCGCGTGGCCGCACGAGAATGGCGCCGGTCCCCTCCAGAACCAGCGCGTTCTCGCCCACATCGGTCACCACTGGCGGCAGCCCGTTGGCCATGGCCTCGAGCAGGGAGACCGGCGCCCCTTCCCAATGCGACGCGCTGACAAAAATGTCGCTGGCCGCCAGCACTTCGGGGATGTCGCTGCGCATGCCCAGGAAGCGCAGCTCGTCGCCAAGGCCGAGTTGTCCCGCTTGCGCGAGAAGGGCTTCGAAGCGCAGGGCGTCGCGGGCGTCGCCGACAAGCAGCAGAACCGCCTGCGGTGCCCGCGCGCGAATCGCGGCGAAGGCATCCAGAAGCACCTCATGCGCCTTCTGGCCGATGATGGCGCCGACGCAGACAAGCGCGACTTGCTCGTCGCCGAGGCCAAGCTCGCGGCGAAGCCGCGCCCGCGCGCCGAAGGGGGCCACCACGTTTTCGGAAACCGCATTCGGCACCACCCGGCAGCCAGCCGGCCCGATCTCGCCCGCCGCGGCCACGGCGACGGCCTCGCCGACAGCGATCTTGTTGACTCCGGGCAGGCGCATGGCGATGCCCTGCAACAGGCGCCGGCCGGGGCGAATTCTTCGCACCGAGGGTTTCACATTGTGGATCGTGGTGATGAAGGGGATCCCCAGCAGGCTCGCGGCATAGGCCCCGAGCGTGCTCGATGAGGCGAGATGCGCGTGCAGGTATTCGATCCGGTGGGCCCGCAGCGCCGCGACCAGCCGCCGGAAGCGCCCGAGGTCCACGAGATTGCGCCCCGGCAGCAACACCACCTTGGTGCCCGTGTCCCTCAGCCGCTGGAGGAACGGCGTCTCGAGATCGCTCAGCACGAACACCGTGAGGCTCATGTCCGCCCGCCCGCGCACCGCTTCGGCAAAGGTAAGCACAAGCCGCTCGGCGCCGCCAGTTAACAGGGTGTCGATCATGTAGCCGAGGCGCAACGGCGCCGGATCGTCCACGGCAAGCGCATGGCCTTGCAGATCAATCTTCGCAGCCTTCATGGGAAAGTCCGCCTTGCATAAGGGAGGCAACGCGCGGCCGGACCCGGTCGCGCGCGTCTTGCTCAGCGCGCCAGATGCGCCGGACGATCGTCGCCGCGCGGCGATTGCTTCATCACTGTCACCCCGGGCGCATGCAGATCTTCCTCTCGGGTCTTCTTGGGCCGCGAGGCCAGCAGGAAGGCGATCATGTAGGCTGCAAAGGCAGCGATCCCCGCAACGATGATCGCGATGGCGAACTGCGCCTTTGGCGACAGGCTGACCGGGTTTATCGGCGGCGTGCCCTCTTCGATCACCCGCACGTTGTCAAAGCCCGAGACCTCCACCGCCCGCGCATCGCGCAACCGCAGGTCAAGCTCGGCGATCCTTTCGGTCTGCGCTTCCTGACGTGCCTGCAGGAGCCGCGCCTTCGGCATCACCTCTGACAGGCCCGAAATATGAGATTGGGTGTTCTGGAACTCCTGCTCGAGATAGCTGATCCGGCTCTGCGCCTCCTCGATCTCCGTCTCCGCTTCCAGCGCATCCGCCTCGAAGCCCAGCCGGTTTTCCAAAGATGCCTTGCGCTGTTGCAGCGAGATCATGTTCAGCCGCGCCTCGCGCAACTCGGCATTGAGCGCGACCTCGTCGCGCACCGCGTTCTCGTATTCGATCTGCAGACCGGTCGCATCGGGTGCGCCGAGCAGAGCGATCAGCGCCGCGTCGATCTCTTCGGCTTCCTGCTGCGCCTTGTCCAACCGCGCCGTGATCGTGGAAAGCTCGCGCTCTGTGTACATGACCCGGCGGTGATCGAGGAAGGCCTCGACCAGCGCGTTCACCAGTTCCGCCGCGATCACCGGATTGCTGTGAAAGACCGACACCTTCACCACGTAGGATCCGGTGATCAGCTCAATCATCGTGCTTTCATCAAGCCAAATCGTCGCCTCGACGAGTCCCTCCGCGGTGTCGGGCATGTTGGGGTACACACGATTCAGACCCACCTTCTCGATCGCCTTGCGCACCAGCTTGGGGTTGTCGAGAAGCAGCATCTCGGCGTTCACAAAGCCCTGGAAGTCCCCGGCGTTGGGCGCACGGATATCCGTGAGGCTGGGGTCTGGCACGTAGACATATTCGCGCCCGAGAGCGAAGGACACCAGCGACCGCGCCTCGAACGTGGGGGTCGACTCCTTGATGGCGAAAAGCATGGGGGTGAGAGTTGCGCCGAACACGACAATAGCAAGAATGATGCGTTTCACGGTCAAACCAATCCATGGACACCATGCGGCGTCGGTAAAAAAGAAATAGAAATAGATCAAAAATGTAGTCTTCCGGGGAATGACTGTAGCACTCGCGCCGCCCTGCGGCAATATTTCGAACGGCTTGCGGCAGAGTTCACACGCAAGTGAGCGCCCTTTGGGTCCGAACGCGGCAATCTTGGGCAGCAGTCCGTCCAAGGCGGTTTAAAGCTTTGCCCTGCGCGGGGATGCCCTTAGACTGATCTCGATTCTCACGCCCGGCCACTGCATTTTTCAGGTCGGATTTTTCATTTTTCTCCTCATGTTTTCGAGGATTTGCTGCATGGTATTCTCTCCCGGCAAGGCCACCTCCAAGAACCTGTTCTGGGCCTACCTCTCTTTCATCTCCACCAAGCTTCTGAACTTCGTCGCGGTCATCATCATTGCCCGCTACGTCGATCCGGTCGAATTCGGCCTGATGGCGATCTGCCTCGCGATCATGGGCTATTTCGAGATCATCTCGAAGTTCGGCCTCGGCGCGGCGCTGATCTCGGTCAAGGATCGGCAAGAGGAGACCGCCAACGCGGTCTTCTACTGCGCGATCTTCACCTCGACCCTCATGGCGCTGCTGCTCTGGTGGGGCTCGGGCGCAATCTCCGGGCTCTTCGAATCGCCCGAACTGGAGCCACTTCTGGGCACCGTCTGCCTGGTGCTGGTGATCCGCGCGCTCGGCTCGGTGCACTACAGCCTGCTGTTCCGCGAGCTCAACCTGCGCAAGAAGCTGGTGCCCGACGTGGCGCAGGGCCTGGCAAAGGGGCTGATCTCGATCGCCCTCGCGATCCTGGGATACGGGGTGTGGTCACTGGTGATCGGCTACGTCGCCGGAGCGCTGGTCTCGACGCTGCTGCTCTTCTGGATCCGACCCTGGAAGCCCAGCGCCCTCCCAGACTGGCCAACCGTGCGTTACGTGATGAGCTTCGGCTCCTACCTGATCGGCGCCGAGACCATCAACGCCACGCCGCGTCTGCTTGACAACCTGCTTGTCGGCAAGTTCCTCGGGCCGGCGGCGCTGGGAATCTACGCCATCGCCTATCGAATCCCCGAGCTGGCGATCAAGAGCTTCACCTCTGTCGCGGGCACGGTGCTCCACCCCGTGATGTCGAAAATGCAGACCCACCCCGAGGATCTGGCGAAATACTACTACCAGGCGCTGCGCTACTGCGCGCTGCTGATGTTCGGCATCGGCGCGGCGATCGCTGTGCTCGCCGAGCCCACCGTGCATGTGCTCTACACCGAGAAATGGTACGGCATGGTCGCGCCGATGCAGTTCATCGCGGCCGCCCTCGCCGTCAGCACGCTGAACATGGTGCCCGGCGAGCTGCTCAAGGCGGTGAGCCGCACCGACCTCATGTTCCGCGCCGCGCTCTTCAACCTGCCAATCTTCATCCTGCTGCTGGCCGGAGCGATCCCTTTCGGCATCACCGCGGTCGCCGCGGCGCAGCTCGCGATGGCCTTCATCCGCTTCATCCCGATCTACTTGGCCACCAAGCGGGTGATGAACGTGACGATTGCCAAGATATTCGCCGCGCTGCGCCCGGCGCTGATCTGCGCCGCCAGCGCCTCGCTGGCCGCCTTTCTGGCGCTTCAGATGCACACCGGTTCCGAGCTGCTGCGCCTGATGGCTGGAGCCACGGCCTTCGCGGCGGTCTATCTCGTCGCGCTCCGGGTGATGCTGCCAGGAGCCTTCGCGGCCGGGCATCGCTTCATCCTAAAGCGGAGGCGCGCATGACACCGCCGAGACAGCCGCGGACCGCGGTGCAAGCCACTTCGAGTTTTGCCAGCTCCCGCCCCGGGCAGGGCCGGCGCGACCAAGCCGGCTGGGTGCCCCTGCACCATGCCATGCGCGAGATTCTCGGAAACGCCCGCTCGCGGCGCGGCGCAGCCACACCAGCCCCCTCCGAAGGCCGGACCCGCACGCGGAGGCCGGAATGAGCGACGCCACCCTCCCCCCACGCAAGGGCTTTGACTGGCGCGGTTCGGCGATAATCCTGGTCTGCGGTCTCTTTGCCATGGCGGCCAGCTTCGTGCTCCTCGGCCGTGACACCCTGCTGATCGCTTTCCCCTTCGCCCTGCTGATCTTTGCCGTCGGCATCCGCTTTCCGATGATCGCGCTGGCGGGTCTTCTGGTCCTGATCATGACCAACATGTCGGACAACCTGATCGAGTCCTTCGGGGCCCCTTCGCTCGCGAAGATCACCGCACCCGGTCTCTTCGTGCTGCTGGCCGCGCGCTACGCGGTCTACCGCGAGCTGCCCTATATACCGCGCATCGCGATCATCTTCCTGTCGATAATCTTTGCCATGAAGATGCTGAGCGCGACCTACGCCCTGCGCTGGGAGCTGAGCATCGCGCTCTCGATCGACTTCCTCAAGGAAGCCGCGGTGGCGATCCTGGCCCTTGCCTTCATGAACAACAAGCGCGGCTTCGAGACCGTGGCGCTGTCCACAGTGCTGCCCATCGTATTGATCTGCGGGCTTGGCCTTTACCAGCTGCTGGTCGACTACTCGCCCACCGGCTTTTTCGGCTTCTCGCGGTTCACCTATGGGTCCGGCCGGTTCTCGGGGATGCTGTTCGACCCCAACTTCTTCGGTGCGATCGTGGTCTTCGTCCTGCCGCTGGGACTTTTCCACCTGCTCAACGCGCGCAGCCCCACCAAGATGTTGCTCTGGACCCTGGCCTGCGGCATCCTGATCGCCGGGCTGCTCGCCACGCAGTCCCGCGGCGCGCTGATCGGGCTTGCCCTCGGACTGGTGGTTCTGAGCACCAGCTTCACCCGCAAGCAGTTCGTCGCCGCTGCGGCGATCGGCGGGCTGGTGGTGGTCTTGGCCGGTGTTTTCGCCGGCGACCGCTTTATCGACCGATTCACCAGCATATTCGACACCGCCGCCGCGGGAGCGGCGCAGGACACCAGCACCGAAGGCCGCCTTGCGAGCTGGACGGTGGCCTACAACCTCTTCAACGAGCATCCTTGGCTCGGAGTCGGCGTAGGCAACTTCAAGGTCCACTACCAGAACAACGCGCTCGAGGACGGGCTGATCTTCCGCGGCGAGGCCCGGGCGACTCACAGTCTTTACCTCGAGTTCCTCACCGAGCAGGGGCTGATCGGGCTGATGGTCTTTCTCGGCTTCGCCGCCTTCGGCGCTGTGAGTTTTTTCCGAGGCGCCGCGCTCGCGCGCAGCGTCGGGGACGAGCTGATGGCAAGGCGGCTGGTCGCCTTCTGCGCCGCCTTCGTCGGCTATCTGGCGGCAATGACCTTTCTTCAGGACGGAATCCCGCGATTCCTCTGGTATGTGGTCTCGCTCGCCGCCGAGTCGCTGATGATCATCCGCTGCATCTACGCCGATCACCCAGCACTCCAGTTCAGGACCCGCCGCGTGACCGAGCCCTATCCCGTCCGGACCCGCTGACCGATTCTGCGTCGCCCGGCGAGCACGGACGCGGCCGGAATCACGCCTCCCCGGGCCAGCCAACCAGGGGAATGTTCAGCCGTGGCCATTGCACGGTGCCCGCTGACCGGGCCGAGCGGCGCGCAGGAAACGGCGACGGATTCGCGCGCGGCCCCCGCGGGCCCGATCAAGCCGCAAGACCCCAACGGGGTAAGCGCCAAGTCTTTTTCATATCGGGAAACTTGCCAGAGTGGTGAGCCGTGCAGGATTCGAACCTGCGACCCACTGATTAAAAGTCAGTTGCTCTACCAACTGAGCTAACGGCCCACTCTCTCGGGACTTTGACACAGTGGTGAGCCGTGCAGGATTCGAACCTGCGACCCACTGATTAAAAGTCAGTTGCTCTACCAACTGAGCTAACGGCCCACTGTGTGTGGGCGGCTTCTAGGAACTGTGGCGTGGGGGGTCAAGCGGAAAAATGACAATCCTGCCGAACTTCTCCCGCGGCCCTGGCCCCGCCCTTCGCCGGCGCATGCATTCGCAGCAAGGCTGCCCCCCGCAACGTAGGCTGGAAACGTACCCTCAAGAAGCGTATATGCGCCCGGATGAAACACACGCGCGCACAAAACTTGCCCTTCATGAAAATGCACGGGCTCGGAAACGACTTCGTCGTGCTGGACGCGCGTGCGCGCTCCGTCGTCATGACCCCTGCCCTCGCCATGGCGATCGCCGACCGCCACCGCGGCGTCGGCTTCGACCAACTGGCGCTGATCGAGCAGGGCAGCGGCGATGCGCATCTGACCTTCTATAACGCCGACGGCTCGACCGCGGGCGCTTGCGGCAACGCCACGCGCTGCATCGCGCGCTTCCTGATGGACGAGACCGGCAAATCCGAGCTCACCCTCACCACCGAGCGCGGCACGCTCTTTGCCCGCGACGCTGGTGAGGGGCTAACGTCTGTGAACATGGGCCCGCCGCAGCTCGAGTGGCACGAGATCCCCCTCGCCTCCGAAATGGACACGCTGGAGCTGCCGATCGAGGGCAAGCCCACCGCCACCGGCATGGGCAACCCGCACTGCACCTTCTTCGTCGAGGATGCCGAGTCGGTGGACATCGAGAGCTTCGGCCCGGCACATGAACATCACCCGCTCTACCCGCAGCGCACCAATGTGCAGGTTGCGAGCCTGATCGGCCCTGACCACCTGCGGATGCGCGTGTGGGAGCGCGGCGCAGGGCTCACGCTGGCCTCGGGCTCGTCCTCCTGCGCCACCGCCGTTGCCGCGGCGCGCCGCGGCCTCACCGGGCGCAAGGTGACCATCGAGCTCGACGGTGGCACGCTGCAGGTCGACTGGCGCGAGGATGGCGTCTGGATGACCGGCCCCACCGCCCACGTCTTTGACGGGCATTTCACCCACGACTGGCTGGAGATGGTCTCGTGACAGGCGCACCCAAGTTCACCACCCTCGGCTGCCGTCTCAATGCCTATGAGACCGAGGCGATGAAGGATCTTGCCGCGCAGGCCGGCATGGAAAACGCGGTGATCGTGAACACCTGCGCCGTGACCTCCGAGGCGGTGCGCAAGGCGCGGCAGGAGATCCGCCGCCTCCGCCGCGAGAACCCCGATGCCAAGGTCATCGTCACCGGCTGCGCCGCGCAGATCGACCCCGACAGCTTTGCCGCGATGACCGAGGTCGACGCGGTCATCGGCAACACCGAGAAGATGGCTCCCGAGACCTGGTCGCGACTGTCGAACGGCTTTATCGGCGAGACCGAGCGGGTCATGGTCAACGACATCATGTCGGTGACCGAAACCGCCGGCCACCTGATCGACGGCTTCGGCACCCGGTCGCGCGCCTACGTGCAGGTGCAGAACGGCTGCGATCACCGCTGCACCTTCTGCATCATCCCCTATGGCCGCGGCAATTCCCGCTCGGTCCCCGCCGGTGTGGTCGTGGACCAGATCAAGCGGCTGGTGCAGCAGGGCTACAACGAGGTGGTGCTGACCGGCGTTGATCTCACCTCCTGGGGTGCCGACCTGCCGGGGACGCCGCGGCTTGGCGATCTGGTCATGCGCATCCTCAAGCTGATCCCCGATCTGCCGCGCCTGCGCATCTCGTCGATCGATTCCATCGAGGCCGACGAGAACCTGATGCAGGCCATCGCCACCGAACCGCGGCTGATGCCCCACCTGCACCTGTCCCTTCAGCACGGCGACGACCTGATCCTCAAGCGCATGAAGCGCCGCCACTTGCGCGACGATGCCATCCGATTCTGCGAGGAGGCGCGCAAGCTGCGCCCCGAGATGACCTTTGGCGCCGACATCATCGCCGGCTTCCCCACCGAGACCGAAGAGCATTTCGCCAACTCGCTGAAGCTGGTCGAGGACTGCGACCTGACCTGGCTGCACGTCTTCCCCTACTCCTCGCGCCCCGGCACCCCCGCCGCACGCATCCCGAGCAAGGTGAATGGCACCGTGATCAAGGAGCGCGCCGCCCGCCTGCGCGCCGCCGGAGACGCTGCCGTGGAGCGCCACCTCGCCGCCCAGCCCGGCCGCACCCATCACATCCTGATGGAGAGCCCGGTGATGGGCCGCACCGAGCAGTTCACCGAGGTGCTCTTCGACAGTCCGCAGACCGAAGGTGCCATCGTCACCGCGGCGATCACCGGCATCCGCGGCACCCAGCTGACGGCGGCCTGAGCCGGTGCACCCAAACTCGGTCTTTCGCCGCACTGAGAAGGCCCCGAGCCTCGAGCTGGTGCGCGACCGGGCCTTCGGCACGCTGGCGGTCAGCGCCGAGGGCGCGCCGCTGTTGTCACATGTGCCCTTCCTGCTGTCCGAGGATGGCTCCTACGCCGATCTGCACCTCGTTCGATCGAACCCGATCTGCCGCGCTGCCCGCGAGGGAACCCCGGCCAGGCTCGCGGTGAGCGGTCCTGATGGCTACATCTCGCCCGACTGGTACGGCGATCCCGGACAGGTGCCGACCTGGAACTACGTCGCCGTCCACCTCATCGGCCGCCTTGCACCGCTGCCACACGAGCAAATCGACCTGTTGCTCGCCGCGCAAAGCGCCGCCTTCGAAGGCAGGCTTGCCCCCAAGACCCCCTGGACCATGGACAAGATGGACCCTGAGGTCCGCAGCAGGCTTCAGCGCATGATCCTGCCTTTCCGCCTGCACATCGACGAGATCGACAGCACCTGGAAGCTCTCGCAGAACAAGACAGCGCAGATGCGCCTCTCCGCGGCCGCACACATCGAGACGGGCTTCGGCCAGGAGCTCGGCGGGCTGGCCACGCTCATGCAGGATCCTCCGCCAGACGAGGCGTGATGATTGCAAGGCGCGCGCAGATCGGTCATGTCAGGCGGCATGACCCTGAAAACCCGTGCTCTCATCGTTCACCTGCTGACCGCCACCGGCGCGGTCTTCGCCATGCTCGCCATGCTTGCCGCCGCGCAGGAGCAATGGTCGATCATGTTCCTCTGGCTGGTCGTGGCCTTCTTCGTCGACGGCGTCGACGGACCGCTGGCCCGCAAGTACGACGTGAAGTCGAACGCGCCGCGCTTTGATGGCGTGCTGCTCGACCTGATCATCGACTATCTGACTTACGTCTTCATCCCGGCGTTCGCGCTTTTCCATTCGGGCCTGCTGCCTGGCTGGACCGGCTGGATCGCGATCATCATCATCACCTTCGCCTCGGCGATGTACTTCGCCGACTGCAGAATGAAGACTTCGGACAATTCCTTCCACGGCTTTCCGGGCTGCTGGAACATGCTGGTGCTGGTGCTCTTCGCGCTGCAGCCGAACTTCTGGGTGATCCTCGCGCTGGTGAGCCTGCTTGCCGTGGCGATGTTCCTGCCGCTGAAGTTTATCCACCCCGTGCGCACCGAGCGCTGGCGCCCGCTGTCGCTGCCCATCGCCATTGCCTGGACGTTCTTCGCCGGCTGGGCCGCCTGGGTCGATTTCCACCCGCAGAGCTGGGCGCACTGGGGCCTCGTTGTCACCTCGGTCTACCTGCTGTTCGCCGGTATCGCGCAGCAGGTCGTGCCGCAGGCCGAAGCGAAGCGCGCCTGACGAGGCGTCTTTTCCGAGAGAGCACACGAACAAAAAAAGGGGGCCAAGGCCCCCTTTTCATCGCCTGCATCCCGCAGTCGGCTCAGGCCTTGAGCCGCCAGCCGGTGCGGAACAGCCCCCACGCCATCAGCGAGACCAGCAGCGTGGCGAAGATCGCCACCGCGGCGCCGAGCGCCGGATTGGCGTCGGAGACACCCAGCACGCCATAGCGTGCCCCGTCGATCAGGTAGAAAACGGGGTTGAAATGGGTGATCTCGTAGAGCCCCCGGGGCAACGCCTCGACCGAGTAGAAGGTGCCCGACAGGAAGGCGAGCGGCGTGACAATGAAGTTGGTGATCGCGGCCATCTGGTCAAACTTGTTGGCAAAGAGCCCCGCGACGATGCCCACCGCCGACAGGAAGGCCCCGCCAAGGAGGACGAAACCCAGCACGATCATTGGATGCGCCGGCACCAGCCCGGTGGTCACCCAGAGCCCCACCAGGATCGCGCAGGCCACCACCAGCCCGCGCGCGACTCCGCCCGCGAGATAGCCGATCACCAACTCGAAGGGCGCGAGCGGCGGCATCAGCGTGTCGACGATATTGCCCTGCACCTTGGAGATCACGATCGACGAGGAGGTATTGGCAAAGGCGTTCTGGATCACCGTCATCATCAGGATGCCCGGCGCGATGAACCGGGTGAAGGGCACCCCCATCACCTCGCCACGGCTCGGGCCTATCGCGATGGTGAAGATCACCAGGAACAGCCCCGCAGTGACCAGCGGCGCCAGCAGGGTCTGGGTCCAGACCGCGAGGAAGCGCTGGGTTTCCCTGCGGCAGAGGGTGGCGAGTCCGAGCCAGTTCACGGCACCGAACCGGCGCGCTCCGGGCTCATGGCGGGGTTGGCTGTCCATAAGGTCTCCTTTCCGTCTGGGTCCGGCTTGTAACTCGCCGGTTGATGACTACAATAGGCCCCCTGATGGAATTTTCAGGCGGCTCTGGATCACGGGCCGCTTTTTCTCAAGCAAGGATCGGACATGTCCTGGACGGATGAGCGCGTCGAGCTTCTCAAGAAGATGTGGGCCGAGGGCCAGTCGGCCAGCCAGATCGCCAAGGAACTTGGCGGCGTCACCCGCAACGCGGTGATCGGCAAGGTGCACCGGCTCGGCCTGTCGAACCGCACCGCCCCTGCGGGCGCGGCGGCCCCTGTCGCCCCGGCGGCCCCTGCCAAGGAAGCCAAGCCTGCGCCCAAAGAGGCCAAGGCCAAGCCCGCCCCGAAACCCGAACCGGCCGCAGCCTCCGAACCCGCGCGCGAGACCGCCACGGCAGTCGAGACGCGCCCGGCCCCGCTCGGCCCGTCGCGCAAGCCGATCGTGCCCGCGGGCCAGCCGCTGCCGCCGCAGCCCTCGGCCAACGAGATCAGCCCCGAGGCACTGGCCAAGGTCAGTGAGATCGAGAAGAAGGCGAAGAAGCTCTCGCTGATGGATCTCACCGAGCGGACCTGCAAGTGGCCCGTGGGCGACCCCGCGACCGACGACTTCTGGTTCTGCGGCCTGCCTGTGCAGCAGGGCAAACCCTACTGCGAGGCGCATGTGGGCGTGGCCTTCCAGCCGATGTCCTCGCGCCGCGACCGCCGCCGCTGAGCCGCTCCGCAAGACCATCAACCGCCCGAGCCCTCCCGGCCCGGGCGGTTTTTCTTTGCCGCTTCCCCGCCCTCCCCGCGCAATATCGTCTGCCCGCGCGATTTTTCCCCGAACGGCAGGGGGTTGCGCAACCTACTCGCGCACTCCAGCGTTATACGAGACGCAAGAGTGAGCAGAGATGACAGACTATTTTTCGCTGATCGCCGACTATGACGCCGTGATCGCATTGGGGTTGATCGTCGGTCTCTTCGTTATCTTCATGCTCGAGCTCTATCCGCCCGAGGTGCCCGCCGCCGGGCTCGCAGCCTTGTTCGTGGCCTTCGGCTACGTCACGTCGGACCAACTCCTTTCCGTCTTCTCCAATCCAGCGCCGTTGACCATCGCAGCGATGTTCGTGCTGTCCGGCGCGCTGGTACGCACAGGGGTGCTCGAAGCGATCTCGGATCTGGTGATCAGCCAGGCGAAGGAACGCCCCGGCCTCGCGTTGGGGGTGATCCTGAGCGTGACCTTGTTCGCCTCGGGCTTTGTCAACAACACGCCTGTGGTCCTGGTGCTGATCCCGGTGGTGATCCGCCTTGCCGCCGCGCTCGGCAAAGCGCCGACCCGGCTGCTGATCCCACTGAGCTACGTGGCGATTCTCGGCGGCACCTGCACGCTGATCGGCACCTCGACCAACCTGCTGGTCGACGGCGTGGCGCGCGGCCAGGGGCTAGAGCCCTTCGGCATATTCGAGATCACCCCGGTGGGGCTGATCGTGGCCCTCGCCGGCGGCGCCACCCTCGCCCTGCTCGGACCGCTCCTGTTGCCGGACCGAGAGGCGAGCGATCCCGAGCAGATGCTGGGAGAGACCACCTTCCTGTCGGAAGCGGCGCTGGCCGATGACACCTACGCGGGCAAGCCGCTCTCCGAGATCGCACCGCTTGCGCGCGGCGGGGTGCGGGTGACCGGTCTGCGGCGCAAGGGCAGTCCTTTGCCCGCGCCCCTCGAAGAGCAGGTGCTGCAGAAAGGCGACACGGTGATCCTGCGCGCGCCCACTTCCGAGCTGCTGACCCTGCACGACGATCCGGGGTTGAAAATCGGCCTGCGCCGCGGCGAGCCGCCCGAGGGCGAGCTGGTGACCGTCGAGGTGGTCGTCTCACCGCGCAAGTCCTCGCTCGGCCGCAGCCTGCGCAGCATGTCGCTGGGACGGCGCTTCGGCGTTCGGGTGCTGGGGGCGCATCGCCACGAGCACAACCCGGGCCCCGACCTCGGCTCCGTCCAGCTGCGCCCGGCCGACAAGCTGCTGCTCGAGGGGCCCGCCACCGCCTTCCAGACGCTGGAGGACGAGGCGCAGCTTGTCTCGGTCAGCCGCCCCACCGGCCGCGCTTTCCGCCGCGGTCGCGCGCCGCTCGTGCTGGCGGCACTGGCCGCCGTCGTCGCCCTTGGCGCCCTCGGGCTGATGGACATCGCGACGCTCTCGATCATCGCGGTCGCGGCGATCCTCCTGTTGCGCTGTATCGATGCCGATGAGGCCTGGGGGGCGATTGACGGCTCGGTGCTGGTGCTGATCTTCGCGATGCTTGTGGTCGGCCTCGGGCTGCAGAACACCGGCGCGATGGACCTGCTGGTCAGCTGGCTGGCGCCGCCGATCTCTGGGCTGCCGCCCTTCTTCGCGCTGCTGGCGGTCTACCTGCTGGCCTCGCTGCTCACCGAGACCGTCACCAACAATGCCGTCGCCGTGGTCTTCACCCCGATTGCCATCGGACTCGCCGAGAGCACCGGGCTCGATCCCCGCGCGCTGACGATGGCGGTGATGTTCGGCGCCTCGGCCAGCTTCGCCACGCCCATCGGCTACCAGACCAACACGTTGGTCTACGGCGCCGGGAACTACCGATTCTCCGACTTCCTGAAGATCGGGCTGGCGATGAACCTCGTCGCCGCGCTGGCCGCCTGCGGCGGGATCCTCTGGCTGTTCGGCTAAGGCAGCGAAGGGGCGATGCCCCTTCGGCGCTGCGCGTTCGACCCCTGCGTGACTGAAAAGAGAAGAAGTTTCGGGGGGCACTGGGGACTTCTTCGCCGCTCCAAGTACGCCTGCCCGTCCGCCCCCAGACGCACGGCGCCGCGGATTGACGCGCCGCGCGCGACCACCCTTTTCGCAGAGCGAGAGAGCGCGTATATGCCGCCCATGCAGAATCCGCCCGATCTTCGCCCCGACCTTGCCCGCGCCCGCGTCATGGAAACCCGCCGCGACGGCCAGCCGACCATCGGCATGGTCTCGCTTGGCTGCCCGAAGGCGCTGGTCGACAGCGAACGCATCCTCACCCGGCTGCGCGCCGAGGGCTATGGCATCTCGGCCGACTACGCCGGCGCCGACGCGGTGATCGTCAACACTTGCGGGTTTCTCGACAGCGCCAAGGCCGAAAGCCTCGAGGCGATCGGCGAGGCGTTGAAGGAAAACGGCCGGGTCATCGTCACCGGCTGTCTCGGCGCCGAACCCGAGTATATCACCGGCGTGCACCCCAAGGTGCTCGCGGTGACCGGCCCGCATCAATACGAGCAGGTGCTCGACGCGGTGCATGGCGCCGTGCCGCCGGTTCCCGATCCCTTTGTCGACCTGCTGCCGGCCTCGGGCGTGAAGCTCACGCCGCGCCACTACAGCTACCTGAAGATCTCCGAGGGCTGTAACCACAAGTGCAAGTTCTGCATCATCCCCGACATGCGCGGCCTGCTGACCTCGCGGCCGCAGCGCGCTGTTCTGCGCGAGGCCGAGAAGCTGGTCGAGGCGGGCGTGAAAGAGCTGCTGGTGATCTCGCAAGACACCTCAGCCTATGGCACCGACTGGAAGAATCGGGACGAGAAGTTCCCGATCCTCTCGCTGGCGCGTGAGCTGGGACAGCTCGGCGCCTGGGTGCGGATGCATTACGTCTATCCGTACCCGCATGTCCGCGAGCTCATTCCGGCGATGGCCGAAGGGCTGGTGCTCCCCTATCTCGACATCCCCTTCCAGCACGCCCATCCCGAGACGCTGAAGCGCATGGCCCGCCCCGCCGCCGCAGCGCGCACGCTCGACGAGATCGCCGCCTGGCGGTCGGACTGCCCGGACATCACCCTGCGCTCGACCTTCATCGTCGGCTACCCCGGCGAGACCGAGGATGAGTTCCAGACCCTGCTCGACTGGATGGACGAGGCGCAGCTCGACCGGGTCGGCTGCTTTAAATACGAGAATGTCGACGGCGCGCGCTCCAACGCGCTGCCCGATCACCTGCCCGAAGAGATCAAGCAGGAGCGCTGGGAGCGATTCATGGAGAAGGCGCAGGCCATCTCGGAAGCCAAGCTCGCGGCCAAGGTCGGCACGACGATGCAGGTGCTCGTGGACGAGGTCGACGAGGAGGCCGCCACCTGCCGCACCAAGGCCGATGCGCCGGAGATCGACGGCAACCTCTTCATCGACGAGGGCTTCGAACACCTCAAGCCCGGCGACATGGTCACCGTCGAGGTGGACGAGGCCGGCGAGTACGACCTCTGGGGCCGGCTGGTCTGAGACTCAGGCCGCGCCTTCGGGCGCGGCGATCTTCTTGCCAAGATACTTCTTGCGCGGCGGGGCCGGCAGGTCGACGATCGCCGGCTCGCCCTGCGCGAGGAAGGCAAAGGCAAGCTGACAGTCGATGCCGCAGGCAAGGATATCGTCGTACCAGCGCTCGTTCAGCGCCGCGATCCGCGGGTCTGCCATGTCGCGCAGGATGAAGTTGGTGGTGAAGAGCCGATCTGTCTCCAGCGTCTTGCCGGACTCCATCTGCGCCAGCGTGTAGCGCAGCATCTGGTGCGCCTGCTCGCGATAGCGGTCCTGGAACAGAGAGTCGGTGAACTCCCAGAGGATATTGCCCTCGATATGCGGGCTCAGCCTCAGCGCCATGGCGCCGCCCGCCTCGACCAGCTGGTCGCGGATGCCTTCGAGATCGCCGTGCGGGATACGCCGCTTGTCGTCCATGTAAGTCAGGAAGCGGTGCCGCGCGAGATCGGGGAAAAGATGCGGCAACGCCTTGGCCACCTTGGCCTGATGCGCGCTCAGCACCGGGTTCTTCGACACCGGCAGGTCGAGGAAGATCGGCTTCCACCCCAGCCCCTCGACGATCTCAAGCGCGCTTCGGTTGTTCGACACGAAGTAATGAGGCCAGGTCGTGGGCCGGTTGTTCTTGTCGTAGGTGAAGCTGCCGAGCGGGCCGCAGTAGGTCGAGTAGACCGCCATCTCGCTGCTCTCGCCCGCATGCACCGGCGCGCTGCCGATCAGCGGCAACAGGGCCTCGCGCTGCAGCGGCGCGCGGTCGAACTCGTTGGAGATGCCGCTGCTGTCATGCTCGATGCGGCGCACGGTTTTGCGCAGGGCGCGGGTCATCCGGCGGTACTTCACGATGGTGCGCAGCTTCATTAGGGCGAGGGACAAGGCTGTTCTCCATTCGTTGCGGCCGGGGGTCCGCCGCTTGCGCGGGGCCGGTGCCCGGGCTAAGCCGGGTGCGTTTCCTTTTGACCAAGTTGCGCAGTCTGCGCAACAGGGCGGACGTCAGGACCACGAGGCAGGCATGATACCAAGGCGCATTTCGATGTTCTGGGCGCAAGGCGAAGCCGCCGCCCCCGACCTGGTGAAACGCTGTTGGGACGCCTGGGCGCGGCTCAACCCGGGCTGGTCGCTGGAGATCGCCGACGAAAGCCACGCCGAGGCGTCGTTTCGCGATCTTGGGCTCACGCATGTCCCCACCACGCTGCAGGGCCGCGGCGACATCTTCCGCGTGCAAGATCTCGACCGCAACGGCGGGGTCTATGTCGATTGCGGTACCATCCCCTGCGCGCCGCTCGACGCGTGGCTGGAATCGCTGACCCATGCTGGTTTCTTCGCGTTCCACGACCCCTACCGGCACCGCCCGGTGGAGAACTGGTTCCTTGTCTCCGAGCCCGGCCATGCGATCACCCGCGGGTGGCTCGAGGCGATGCGCGGCTATTGGGACCGCCCCCGCCGCGCACAGAGCGCCCGGCGCGAGCTCGACCGCGGCGGCAAGGGGGCGCTCGCCTGCCGGCTTGCCGGGATGCGCGGCGGCGAGACGCGCAAGCGGGTGATCGAGCCGAAGGACCGCCTGTGGTCCGTGCAGTCCGGCGGTGGGGCCGAGCGCCCGGTGCACCCCTATTTCTGGCCGCACTACTTGTTCGATTTGCAACTTCACCGCAGCGAGCCCTTCCGCACCGCCTGGGCCGAGGTGCCGAAACGCCCCTCCTACCGGCACCTCATGGTGCGGCACTGGAAGCGCGACTACGCGCGGATGACCGACCAAGAGCTGCTCAGCCTGCTCGATGCGCCGATGCAGAAGCTCTCGCTGAAACGCGTGCCCTCCGAGAAGCAGCTGGACTTGATCTTCGGTCAGGCGGAGCGCGCAGCTCCCTGAGCCTTGCTCCCCCTTCCGGGCTGGTGCAAGAAACCGCCATGGCCAAGCTGCATTTCCACTACTCCACCATGAACGCCGGCAAATCGACCCTGCTGCTGCAGGCGGCGCACAACTACCGCGAACGGGGCATGGAGGTCTTCCTGCTAACTGCGCGGCTCGACACGCGCGCCGGTCATGGCCGCATCGGCTCGCGCATCGGTCTGGGACAGGATGCCGAGACCTTCGGCGGCGAGGACGATCTCTTCGCGGTGATCGCCGCGGCGCACCGCAAGACCCCGCTCGCCTGCGTGTTCATCGACGAGGCCCAGTTCCTCACCGAGAAGCAGGTCTGGCAGCTGGCGCGGGTGGTGGACGATCTTGGGCTGCCGGCCATGGCCTATGGGCTGCGGGTGGATTTCCGCGGTCAGCTCTTTCCCGGCTCGGCGGCGTTGCTGGCGCTCGCAGATTCGCTGCGCGAGGTGCGCACCATCTGCCATTGCGGGCGGAAGGCGACCATGGTGATCCGGCAGGACGAGACCGGCAAGGCGCTCAGCGATGGTGCTCAGGTGCAGATCGGCGGCAACGAGACCTATGTCTCGCTCTGCCGCAAGCACTGGCGCGCGGCGATGGGCGACACCCCCGCCTGAGCAGGTCCCGGGCGGGGACCGCCCGGGTCTGCGGGTCTCAGACCGGGTTCGGTACGGGCTCACCGGCGAAGAAGGCCCGCAGGTTGGCCACGGCCATGCGCCCCATGTCCTCGCGCACTTCCAGCGCCGCCGTGCCGAGATGCGGCAGCAGCACCACGCTCTCGAGATCGCGCAGAGCGTCGGGCACCCGGGGTTCGAACTCGTAGACGTCGAGCCCGGCGCCGGCGATCCGCTTCTGCTGCAGCGCCGCGATCAGCGCCGCCTCGTCGACCACGTCGCCGCGCGCAATGTTGACGAAATGCGCATGCGGGCGCATCGCCGCCAGAACGCTTTCGTTCACCGTGTGGTGCGTCTGGGCGCCGCCTGGCAGGGCGGTGACGAGGATGTCGACATTGGCCGCGAGGTCCTGGGGCGTGTCGTAGCGCGTGGCCGGATGATCGAGCGCTTTCTCGGAGCGGCTCATGTAGGCCACCTCCATGCCAAAGCCGTAGTGGCAGCGCCGGGCGATGGCCTGGCCGATGCGCCCCATGCCGAGGATCCCGACGGTCTTGCCGGTCACGTGCAGGCCGAGCATCTGCACCGGGTGCCAGCCCCGCCAATTGCCCATGCGCACAAGCCGCTCGCCCTCGCCCGCGCGGCGGCAGGACATCAGGATCAGCGTCATCGCAATGTCCGCGGTGGCATCGGTGACAGCGCCGGGCGTGTTCGTAACGGTGATCCCGGCGTGCTTGGCCACCTCGACGTCGATGTGGTTGAAGCCCACCCCGAAGTTGGCAAGGATCCTGGCCCGCGGCACCCCGGCGGCGGCGAAGACCTCGGCATTGTACTGGTCGCCCAGCGTCATCAGCACGCCGTCGTAGTCCGACAGCGAGGCCAGCATCTCGTCGCGGCTCATCGGGTCGGGCCGGTCGCGATAGGTCACGTCGAACGCGGCGCGGGCCTCGGCGACGACGCTCTCGGGTAGGTTTCGGGCGATCAGGATCTTGGTCAATGCAGGCGTCCTCCCGGCGGTACGGTCTTGTCGGGGGTCGCGAGCACGATCGCCCCGGTCTCGTCGGAGAAACCTAGAACAAGAACCTCGGACATGAAGGGCCCAATCTGCCGCGGCGGGAAATTCACCACCGCCATGACCGATTTGCCCACCAGCGCCTCGGGCGCATAATGGACTGTGATCTGCGCCGAGCTCTTCTTTTCGCCGAGCTCGGGGCCGAAATCGATCCAGAGCTTGATGGCGGGCTTGCGGGCCTCGGGGAAGGGCTCCGCGCGGGTCACCCGGCCCACGCGGATATCGACCTTGAGGAAGTCGTCGTAGCTGATCTCAGCCATTTGCCAGCTCTTGCGAGCGCCGCACGGCGGCAGAGACGGTGGCGCGGATCAGCGGCGGCAGGCCCTTGTCGTCGTCCATCAGCACGTCGAGCCCGGCCTGTGTGGTGCCGTTGGGCGAGGTCACGTTCTTGCGCAGCTGCGCCGGATCCTCGGCCGCCTGCATCGCCAGCGCGCCGGCCCCCGCGACGGTGGCCTTGGCGAGTTGCATGGCGAGCTCGGGGGCCAGACCCTCGGCTTCGCCGGCCTTGGCGAGGCATTCGATCATGTGGAAGACGTAAGCCGGGCCCGAGCCGCTGACGCCGGTGACCGCGTCCATCTGGCCCTCACCTTCGAGGCGCACGACCTCACCCACTGCCGAGAGCAGCTCCTCGGCCATGGCCATGTCCTCGGCGCGCGCGTTGGTGTTGCCGGAGATGGCCGTGATCCCCTGCCCCACGGCGGCGGGGGTGTTGGGCATGGCGCGGATGATCGGGGTCTTGTCGCCGAGCATCCGCTCGTAGGTGGCGATGGTCACACCCGCCGCCACCGACAGGAAGACCGTGTCGGCATTGCCGTAGCTCGCCAGCACCGGCAGCGCATCGGCCATCATCTGCGGCTTGACCGCGATGAGCACGATCGCCGGGCTTTCGGGCAGCACCTCGTTGAGACGCACGCCCTGCGCCTGCAGCCGCTCCGAGGGGTTCGGGTCGTTGACCCAGACCGACGCGGGCGGCAGCCCCCGTCCCAGCCAGCCCTCGAGCATGGCCGATCCCATCTTCCCGCATCCCAGCAACACCAAACCGCGCTGCGCCAGCTCACCGTCCTTCATGGCGATCCCTCCTGTCGACGTCGTGGCTGTGATACGCGGGCAAACCAGATCGCGCAACGCCCCGGTCGAAAAGGCGGAAATGTGGGCTCTAGTTTTGCTCTACGAAGGAAAATCGCCCGCAAAGCGGGCCTTCGCACGCCATAGCTTAGCCCGCGATCCCACAGGGGGCGGGCAGCAAGATGACACCGGCGCCGGGCGCCGGGCGCCCGGCGCGAACCCGCGCGGGGTCAGGCGATGATGTCGGGGGTCAGCCGGTCCTCGATCATCGCGATCTTGTCCTTGAGGAAGAGCTTCTTCTTCTTCAGCCGCTGCAGGGTCAGCTGATCGGCGGTGCCGCGCTCCTGCAAGGCAAGGATTGCCTCGTCGAGATCGCGGTGCTCGCGCCGGAAGACTTCCAGCTCAACACGCAACACCTCTTCCGTCTTCATCGAGATGTCTTGCGGCGCATTCATGAGGGTCTGTCCTTCGACGTCACGGGAAACATTAGACTACCAAGTCTTGCCGCGCCCGCAAAGCCCTTGCACTGCCCTTCGGCCCTTCCCATATTCCCTGATGTCGGGTTGCCGCTCACGGGGCCCGGCGGACGGTCGCTTCCCTGTCAAGGACATGTCATGAGCAAACTGACCCTGGGTTCCTATCCGCACATGCTCGGCTTCGAGCAACTCGAGCGCCTGCTCGAGCGCACGGCCAAGTCGAGCGAGGGATACCCCCCCTTCAACATCGAACAGACGTCGGATCACTCCTACCGGATCACGCTCGCCGTGGCCGGCTTCTCGGAGGCCGATCTCGCCATCACCGTCGAGGACCGCCAGCTGGTGATCCGCGGACGGCAGCGCGACGACGGGTCCGACCGGATCTTCCTGCACCGCGGCATCGCGGCGCGGCAGTTCCAGCGCAGCTTCGTGCTGGCCGATGGCGTCGAGGTGGGGGAAGCGGTCATGGAAAACGGTCTGCTGCACGTGGATCTGACCATGTCCCGTCCCGAGACGGTGGTGCAGACCATCAACATCAGAAAGGGTTGAGCCATGAACACGAAGTATGATTTCTCCGAGTTTGACGCAGAGCGCATCGTCTACGTCCGCTCGGTCGAGGTGAGCGAGTTGCCCGAGGACGTGCAGGAACAGGTCGGTGACCAGACCCGCCTCTACGCGGTACACCGCGCCGATGGCGAGCGGCTGGCGCTGGTCCGCGATCGCGGCCTCGCCTTTGCGCTGGCCCGGCAGAACGACCTCGCCCCTGTCACCGTCCACTAGGGGCGCGCCCGGAGAGCACCGCATGACCAAGCTGCCGCTTGACTGGGCCGACGCCTTCACGGACGTGCCCTTTGGCGGCAACGGCTGCGCCGTCCTGCATGGCGGGGCGGCGCTGGACGACGAGACCTGCATCCGCGTCGTGCGCGAGACATCACTGGTCGAATGCACCTTCACCGGCCCCTCCGAGGTGGCGGACGTGCGGGTGCGCTACTTCCTCGCCAGCGGCGAAATTCCCTTTGCCGGCCATCCCACCATCGCCACCGTCGCGGCGCTGGTGCACCGGGGACTGGTCACGGGCGACCGGCTGACCCTCGAGACCCTGGCCGGGCTCATCCCAGTCGAGATCGACCGCTCGGTGAGCCCGCCGCGCATCGTGATGACCCAGAAGTCCCCGGAGTTCGGTCCTTGCCCCGACAAGGCGCTGGTGGCTGACGCGGTCTCTCTCTCGCCGTCCGACATTCTCGGCCAGCCGCAACTGGTTTCGACCGGCCTGCCCTGCTGCGTGACCGTGCTGAAAGACCGCGCGGCGCTCGACCGCGCCCTGCTGGACCCCGAGGCGCTGAGCCGCCTCCACGTGGCGCTCGGCAGGGGCGAGGCAGAGTTCGCCGAGCCCTTCCTCGTCACCCTCGAAGGCGCGACAGACGCCGGCGCCACCTATGCGCGATTGCTGCTTCCGCCTCCGAACCCACCCGAAGATCCCTTCACCGGCTCGGCCACCGGCGCCATGGCAGCCTATCTCTGGTCGAAGGGGCTGATCGCAGCCCCCGTCTTCACAGCCGAGCAGGGCCATGGCATGGGCCGCCCGGGCCAGGCGCAGGTCGAGGTGCTCGGGCCGCCCGAGGCGATCACCGGCGTGCGGGTCGGCGGGCAGGCGCATGTGCTGATCTCTGGCGAGATCCACCTCTGAGCCGACATCCCTCCTTGCTCAGAAGCGGATGCTGTAGCGCGTGTTGAGCACAAGCGGCTGCACCGGGTCGAAGACCTGCGTGCCGATCAGGCTCAGCGTGAAGCTGCGCTTCTTGTGGGTCCAGCTCAGGCCGGTCTTGAGGCTGGGGGCATGGGTCTCGCCGGACTTGCCCGCATCGATCCAGCTGCCATAGTTGTAGCCCAGCTCGAAATAGGGGCGGAAGTTGCGCTCGAGCCGCAGCGTGGCGCGGGTGCGCAGCGAGGCCGAGAGCTTGCCCACCTGCCAGGTCGAGAGATCCCCGATGCCACTGCTGGTCTGCTGCGACAGCGACAGGCCGGCCGCCCCCGAAACATCCATGCGCCGAAGCTCGTAGCTGCCATTCGCGTTGAGCCCCGCGGCGGTGCGCCAAGCGCTGCGCGGCGAGTTGCCGAGCCGGTAGTCGGGCCGCGCCAGCGCCGCCCAGGCCTTGAGTCCGATATGGTCCGTCAGCGCGGTTTGCACGTAGGGCGCGAAGCTGAAGGTCTGGGTGCGGATGTCACGCCCGGTATCAAGATCTGCCACCCCGTAGCCGGTGGCAAAACCCAGCCGCGTGCCCGTTCCGATCGGCTTCTCGATCCCCAGCAGCATGTCGAATTTTCGGCCGAAGGTGCTGCCATGGTACTCGCGGGCCTCGAAGGCCCACCACATGCGCGGCGCAGATCCCGGTCCCGGCGTCGCCAGGAACAGCCCCTTGCTGTTCAGCCGCACCTTGCCATAGCCGTTCAGCGCATGACCCAGGACGCTGTCGAAGGCCCCGACCGAGGCGTTGAGGGTGGTCGAGACGCTGCTGCGATAAGCCGTGCGCAACTGGTCCGCCGCCAGCGCGGGCGCGGCGGGCAGAAGACAGGTCAGCAGCGCAAGCCTGCGCATCAGAAGTGCGGTCTTCATGGCGTCCTCCGGGGGAGAGGTCAGGGCGACATGGGGCCGGGCTGGAGGTTTGCAGCCGTGCGCCGCGAGGCGGCGCTGGGGCGAGGTCTGTGGTCTTGTGGCTTGGCCCAGACATAAGGGGCAGCGATTTGGCAGCAAAGTCCTCGGCGCCGCATCTGCACTCAATTTCGCGCGAGAGACGCAGCGTCGCACTGTCTCCGCGCAGATGTCCCGCGCTTTCAGCGCCGGCAAAGAAAAAGCGCGACGCCGGGTCCCGGCATCGCGCTCGCGTCGCACACTGTGGGCGAGGATCAGGAGGCCTGTTCGACCGGCGCCCCGTAGCCGAGCGGCTCGGAGGTGTCCTTGCCCGCGTCGAGCCCCTGCTCGGCGAGCCAGCGCTCGGCTTCCAGCGCCGCCATGCAGCCCATGCCCGCCGAGGTCACCGCCTGGCGGTAGGTGTGGTCGGTCAGGTCCCCCGCGGCAAAGACGCCGGGGATCGAGGTCTCGGTGGTGCCGGGCTTGGTCACCACGTAGCCGCCCATGTGGGTCTCGAGCTGGTCCTTCACCAGCTCCGATGCGGGCGCATGTCCGATGGCGACGAAGACACCCTTCGCGGGGATCTCGGTGATCTCGCCCGTGGTCACGTGCTTGACCTTTACGCCGGTGACGCCCTTGGGCATGTCCTCGCCGACCACTTCCTCGAGCTGATGGTGCCAGAGGGTCTCGATCTTGGGGTGGTTGAACAGGCGTTCCTGCAGGATCTTCTCGGCGCGCAGCTCGTCGCGGCGGTGGATCAGCGTGACCTTCGAGGCGAAGTTGGTCAGAAACAGCGCCTCTTCCACGGCGGTGTTGCCGCCGCCGATCACCACGATCTCCTGCCCGCGGTAGAAGAAGCCGTCACAGGTCGCGCAGGCGGAAACGCCGAAGCCCTTGAATTCTTCCTCGGTCGGCAGGCCCAGCCACTTCGCCCGCGCGCCGGTCGCGAGCACCACCGCGTCGGCGGTGTAGGTGGTGCCGCTGTCGCCCTTCGCAACGAAGGGGCGCTGGCCGAGGTCGAGATCGGTGATGATGTCGCCGACGATCTCGCACCCCATGGCGCGGGCATGGGCTTCCATCTTCACCATCAGGTCAGGGCCTTGAATCTCGGTTTCGCCGGGCCAGTTTTCGACCTCGGTGGTGGTGGTCAGCTGGCCGCCGGGCTCGAGGCCCTGCACGAGCAGCGGCGAAAGCATGGCGCGCGAGGCGTAGACTCCCGCGGTGTAGCCGGCCGGGCCGGAGCCGATGATGAGGAGCCGTGTGTGGCGGGTGTCAGACATATCGTGCCTCTCGCGAGCTATGGCATTCGGTTTGGGAATTGCATATAGCCACGCGCGGCGGCGACGCAAACCCCGTGCCTCCGCCATGTCCCCCGGAATCTCGTCCAGTTAATAATCTTTCACGAATATGAAAGATTATTGCGCTAACGTTCCGGCTGGTATAATAATCGCGAAAAGCTCAAGGAAGACGCATGCCCGCCCACAGGCTTGATCCCATCGATCGTAAGATTCTGGCAGAACTGCAGGCCGATGGCCGCATGACCAACGTCGAACTTGCCCGCCGCGTGGGCATTTCGGCCCCGCCCTGCCTCCGCCGCGTGCGCACACTCGAGGAGCAGGGCTTCATCAAGGGCTACCACGCCGAAGTCGATTCCCGCGAACTCGGCTTCGAGGTGCAGGTGTTTGCCAGCGTCGGTTTGCAGAGCCAGGCCGAGGCCGATCTGCGCGCCTTCGAGGACCGCTGCCGCAGCTGGCCGCTGGTGCGCGAGTGTCACATGCTCAACGGCGAGGTGGACTTCATCCTCAAGTGCGTGGCGCCCGATCTATCGACCTTCCAGGCCTTTCTGACCGAGAAACTGCTGACCGCGCCGAACGTCGCCTCGGTCAAGACCTCGCTGGTCATCCGCGGCGCCAAGGACGAGCCGGGCGTGCCCTTTGACGTGCTCGAGGAACGGCTGAACCGGACCGCCTGACGGCGGGCCGGTGCCGGCTTTGCGATCCGCTCAGCTGGCCAACAGGCTGTCGACCGCCTCGCGCGAGGAACGGGTCATAGACAGCTCGCCGAAGTCCTGAAGCTCCGACAGGTTGTCGAACATCGACAGGAACAGCGCGCGCATGTTCGGGCTGGTCAAGCTGTGCAGCATCTTGCCCGGGTGGTAGGTCTCCATCTCGAGCCCGCCGACCCTGATTGTCGCGTGGCGCTGTACCATCAGGTGGTAGAGTTGCACCCCGCCCGCCGGGGTCACCGGCACGATGCGATCCCAATCCGCCTCGTCGATGACCGGCACCAGCACGCTGTCCTGCCCGAGCAGCGCCCGGAAGCGGGCGCGGGTGACGACCATGCGGGCTGCCGGGCCAAGCAGAAGGTCGACGCCGGGACGGCCGAGACCGAAGGCCTCCGCGGTGACCCGGATGAGCGAGTCGAGCGCACTCTCGTCGGAATGCACCCCCGGCACATAGGTAGTCGAGCCGATCCAGGTGATCGACTGGGTGCCCCTGCTGGTCTCGATGTAATCACCCGGCAGAAGATCCTCGACGGCCACGGGGCCGCGCAGGGTCTGGATCAAGGTGCCGCGCGCAAAGGCAGAGCAGGCCTCTTCGAACAGCGGCAGCGCCGGCGCCACCTGCTGTTTCATCGAGATCGAGAGATCGGGCGACAGGGCAGCGACCTCGTACTTGCGCATGAGAGAAGTGGCGCGACGAGGCCGCCCGTTCCGGAGAGAAGCCGGAGGCCGCGGAGTATCTTGCGAAACGACACCGTCGTGGCCGCGGGCCACGTGATGAAAACTGGTCATATCAACATCCCTTGGCAGGCTGTCACATCCGTGCTGGCCCCCACCAACAACGACAGAAGGACGTCTAATCGACTGACACGATCTGGCCGAATTCGGGCATTTCTGTCAAAATTTCGATGAATTGACAGCGACTTATTCGCTCAATCCCAGCTGCAGATAGGGATTGTCCGAGATACGAGAACCACCTTGCCATATTTTGCCCAACACGCGGACGAATCGTGGCAGCGCCCTCGCTCCGGAACTGCGGCTGCGTCAGAGACGGATCGCCGAGATCAGCCGACCATAGTCGGCCTCGCGCAGGTGGGTCGCCCGGCGGAAGGAGTAGAAGCGGTCCGGGTCGGAATAGGTGCAGTGGCGGGTCCATTCTGCCGCGACCCCCGCGCTGCGCAGCCGGTGCAGCCCATAGGCCGGCAGGTCGAACTGCGCGCGATTGCCCTGCCCGCCCGCGAAGAAACGACCGTTGCCCGGGTCCTCCGCCATGAACTCCTCGAGGAATTCCGGCCCGACCTCGTAGGCGCGCTGGCTGATGGTCGGCCCGATCACCGCGCGGATGCCATCGCGGCTGGCGCCGAGGGCGATCATCGCGTCGATCGTCTCTTCCAGCACGCCGGCCTGCGCGCCGCGCCAGCCCGCGTGGGCGGCGCCGATCACCCCAGCCTCGGAGTCGGCAAAGAGCACCGGCTGGCAGTCGGCGGTGAGCACGGCGAGCGCGATGCCCGGCTCGCGGGTCACAAGCCCGTCGGCCTCGGGACGCGGGTTGGATAGCGGCCCGGTCACCGTGACCACTTTGGAGGAATGGACTTGGCTGACCGTGACCAGCGCTTCGTTGGGCACTTCCATGGCCTGCGCCACCCGGGCGCGGTTGATCGCAACGATCTCGCGCTGGTCCGACGAGCCCGGCCCGCAGTTGAGACCGGAAAACACCCCAGAGGACGCGCCTCCCTTGCGGGTGAAGAACCCGTGCCGGAGGGGGCTGAGTGACTCGGCGGTGATGATTTCCAGCGTCATATGTCCAATCCGGGCGGCGGCGGTGAGTGCGGCGCGTGCAGCGCCAGAACCTTGAACAAACTTCCCATTTCACCGGGGTGCGTCAACCGGCGATGTGCGGCGATGTGGCTTTCCAGTGCCGCACCCTGCAACCGGGCCGCGAGCGCGCGGGCGCGCTCGGTGATGCCGAGCCGTTCAAGGAAGACGCCCTGCGCGGTCAAAGGCGCGTGGGCTGCCGGGGCAGCCGCCTGTGCCAGTGCGCGAAAGTCCACATGGGCGGTCAGATCGGCCTCTCCGGGGGTCTCCAGCGGTGCCGTTCTTTCATGCGACCGCACCGCCTGAAGCGTGTCGCCTAGGCTGCCCCAGCTGCCGTAATCGATGACCAGCGCGGCGCCGCCATGGGCCGCGATTCGCCGTCCGACCTCTTGCACGAGGGCCTCGGCGGGGGCGCAGATTTCGACCATGTCGCCCTGCTCGGTGTCGGCCAGCCGGTGCTCGAGCGCGGCCTGTGGCGCGATGTCGGTGAGCCCGAAGGACAGCTGCCCCTCGTGCCAGCCCACCACGCGCTCGCGCCAGCCCTCTCCGTCGCGCAGGAACTGGCGCACCGGCAGCACGTCGAAGAACTCGTTGGCGAGCAGGAAGAGCGGCCCCTCGGGCAGGTCGGCCAGGCTGTCATGCCATCTGGGCGCAAAGCCGCCGAGCCGCTTGGCCTGTTCGGCGCGAAGTGCGGGCGAGGCCTCGACGAGATGCAGTTCTGCCGCCGCGATCAGTTCGGGCACCGCGCGCATGGCGCGCAGCGCGTCGGCCATCAGCGTGCCACGCCCGGGCCCCAGCTCGGCAAGGATGACCCGCTCCGGGCGCCCCTGATCCACCCAGCTCTGCGCCAGCGCCAGGCCCAGCAGCTCGCCGAACATCTGGCTGATCTCCGGCGCGGTGGTGAAATCGCCCTTGGCGCCAAGCGGATCGCGGGTGGTGTAATAGCCGTGCTGCGGATGCAGCAGGCACCACGTCATGTATTCGGCAACGCTCATCGGCCCCTCGGCCGCGATGCGCGCCTCGAGCAACGGGAGCAGCGCGCTCATGCGCGGCGCCGCGCCCAGAGGATCAGGCCGATCCCGACAAGCACCATCGGCAGCGACAGCATCTGTCCCATGGTGAGCCCGTAGCCCCCAAGGTGCCAGGCCAGCCCCAGGGGGTTGCCGGGCGAGACGAACTGCGCGTCGGGCTGGCGCACGAATTCCACGAGGAAGCGCGCGATGCCATAGCCGGCGAGAAACACGCCCGCCATCTGCCACGGCGTCTTCAGCCCGCCCTTGCGAAGCGCCAGCCAAAGCAGAAGACCGCCGAGCAATATGCCCTCGAGCGCCGCTTCGTAGAGCTGCGACGGGTGGCGGGCGCAAAACTCGCCCACCGCCTGTCCGCACGCCTGCGCCGCCTCGCCGGGGAAGATCACCCCCCAGGGCAGCTCGGTCGGGCGGCCCCAGAGCTCGGCGTTGACGAAATTGGCGATGCGGCCAAGCAGCAGTCCCGGCGGCACGGCGATCGCCAGCATATCGGCAGTGGACCCGATCCGGATGCGGTTCTTCAGGCAGAAACCGAGGAAGCCGATCAGCACCCCCAGGAAGCCGCCATGGAAGGACATGCCACCATGCCAGACCATCAGGATCTCGGCCGGGTGGCTCAGGTAGTAGGCGGGCTGGTAGAACAGCACAAATCCGAGCCGCCCGCCGAGGATGATACCGAGGATCACCCACGTCAGCAGCTGCTCGACCTGTGCCGGGCTCATCGGCGGCTGGTCGCCCGGCCAGAGGTGGACGCGTTTCACCGCGGCGACGGCGATGCGCCAGCCGATGACGATGCCCGCGATATAGGCAAGCGCGTACCAGCGCAGGGCGAAATCCATGCCGAAGACCGAGATCGAGAAGACCTCGGAGGACAGGGGCGGAAAAGGAATTGCGGCTTTCATGCGCGATGAGTGACGGGAGTTTCCGGGGGAAGTCAACCTTGTGACCCGGGGGCTCTCGGCCCATATAGGAGACAAGCATATGACGGAGAGCCCAATGCAGACGCGCAACAAGGTATTCGAAGATCTGTCGCAGCTCATGACCAACGCCATGGGCGTGGCGCAGGGCGCGAAGGATGAGGCCGAAACGGCGATGAAATCGATGATCGACCGCTGGCTGGCGGATCGCGATTTCGTGACCCGCGAGGAATTCGACGCGGTCCGCGCCATGGCGCAGAAGGCCCGCGAAGAGAACGAGGCCCTCAAGGCGCGCCTCGACGCGCTGGAAAAAGGTCAGGGCTGACCCGGAGCGGTCGGCGCGCCTGATCCTCGCTCCCATTCCCCGGGCCCAGTCGCGGGCCCGGGGCGACAAGCCCCGGGTCGCCTACGTTTCATCCGGCCCGCCGCTGCGCCACGAGACCGCCATCCAACAGATCCGCGGGCGGGTAGAGCACGATATGATCGCCCTCCTCCAGCCCCTCGAGCACCTGGACCTGCCGCCCATTCCCCTGCCCGAGCGTGACCGGCAGCTTCGCCGCGCGCCCGTCTTCGACGCGGAACACCGCCCAGCCCGCCCCCTCGCGGAAGGCCGCGCTCTGCGGGATCTGCAGCGTCTCCGCCTCCTCCCAGATCACGATCCTCGCCAGCATGCGGTAGCCATGCCCCAGCGCCGCGCGGGCCTCGGGGGGCGCCATGAACCGCAGGATCACCCGCACCCGCTGCTCCTCGACCCCCAGCGCCGAGATCTCGGTGGTGCCAAGCGGCGCGATCCGCTCGACCTGCGCCTCCAACGCGCCCGACCCGCCCCAGTCTTCCAGCATCACACGCGCGCCCGGCACCACCTGCACCGCGTCCGAGGAAATGAGGTCCACCGCCACCTGCAAGTCCTGCGCGATGTTGCCGATCTCGAGCACCGGCGCCCCCGCCGCCAGTGAGGTCTCGGACTCCTCGACCACCCGCAGGATGCGCCCGTCGACCGGGGCGCGCAGCGGGATGTCCGAGGCCCCGACCTCGGCCAGCGCCTCGGCCAGGCCCTGATCGTCAAAGCCGATGAGCTGGGCCTGCGCGTTGGCCAGCTCCGCCTCGCGCATGGCCACCGCCGCGCGCGCCGTCTCGAGCCGGGCCTGCGACGCCAGCGCCGCGGTCCGCGCCTGATCAAGCGCCGCGGTCGAGATCGTGCCCCGTGCCGCCAGCGCCTTGGCCCGGTCATGGTCCGAGACCGCCAGCTCCACGTCCGCCTGCGCCACGTTCACCTCGGCCTTGGCCTGCAGCAAGGCCGCCTGCGCCGCCGCCACCACCGCCCGCGCCTGCTCGCGCGTGCGCAGGTCGAGCACCGAGGGCGCGGCGGGGCGCATGTGCGCCACCACGTCGCCCTGCGTCACCGCGTCACCATCGATGGCCTGCACCCGCAAGAGCCGCCCGGCGACGGGCGTGGTCACCACGTAGACGTCGCGCACCTCGGTCTTGCCCTCCTCGTCAATGGTCACCACCAGCGGCCCGCGCGTCACCCGCCCGAGATCGACGAGCTCGGACCGTGGCCAGAAGGCGGCGGCCAGCGTCAGAACGAGCAGCAGCGCAAGACCGAGGCCAAGGACCAGCCGGGTGCGGTTGCGGGGTCGGTTGAGAGCCATGAGGTCAATCCCGTGTCTTGAGCGCGGCGACGAGGTCGGCGCGGTCCACGTCGCGTTTCACTAGCAGCCCCGAGAGGACCGCGCCCGCGATCACCACCAACGCGGCGAATCCGAAGGCGGCGGGCCGGAACACCACCGTGATCGTGTAGAGGTCCGAGGAATAGGCGGCGGCCAGCATATGCGCGATGCCCCAGCCGAGCAGCGCGCCGCAGGGCAGCGCCAGCAGCGTCACCAGCCCGAGTTCACCAAGCAGCACATAGGCAGCCTCGCCTTTGGAAAAGCCGATGACACGCAGGCTGGCGAGGTCGTGGGCGCGTTCGGCGAGCGCGATGCGCGCGGCGTTGTAGATGATGCCGAAGGTGATGGTGAAGGCCACCGCCGCCATGATGAAGCGCGTCGCGCCGGTGCCCTGGTTCATCACCCGCTCGAAGGCCGCGCGCGCCTCGGACTTGAGGCTCACCCCGGCCACCACCGGCTGGTCGCGCAGCCAGACCTGCACCGCCTCGGCCTGCGCCGGGTCGAGCCTCAGGGCGGCGCTGGAAATCCGGCCCGGCTCGAAGAGCGCCCGGTCCAGCGCCGCCAGCGCCATATAGGCAGGGGCGCCGAGCACGGTCTCCGAAACGCCTGTGACCGGCAGGCGCAGCACTGGCTGCGCGCCCTCGCGCACCTCGACGGTCAGCACGTCCCCCGCCTGCGCCTTCAGCTTGCGCGCCAGTGCCGTGCTCAGCACCAGCCCCGAGCCGTCGAGCGCGAGAGGGACAAAGTCGGGTGTCAATGCGCGGACCAACTCGGGCTTCGGCGGCAGCCCGGTGATCGCTCCCCGGTGGGTCAGGCGTCCATTGCGCAGCACCACCGCCACCGCACGTGAGCCCTCGGCCTGCAGCACGCCCGGGTGGCGCGCCAGCTCGAGCAGGGTCTTCTGCGACACGGCATGGGTAAAGGTCACGCTAGCCTCGGAGCGATCGAGCACGTCGAAGCTGAGCGCCACCGCCTGGTTGAACCCCGCGTGGATGGTCAGCATCCCCACCGAGAGCCCCATGCCGAAGGTGATCCCCACCACGGCACCGAGCATGCGAAAGGGCGTGCGGGTGAAGCGGCGCAGCACCATGCGGGTGGGCTGGTCAAGCGACTTCACCGCCCGCGCCCAGCGGCCGGCGCGGCGGTAGTCGGCGGGGGTGGGCGGGCGCATCGCCTCGGCCGGTTGCAGCGCGAAGATGCGGCGCAGCACCACCGCCCCTCCCGCCGCCGCCGCCAGCACGCTCACCACCAGCCCCAGAGCCAGCGCGCCCGGGTCGAGCCGGAAGACAAGGAAGGGAAACTTGTAGAACTGCAGGTAGAGCTGCACCATCCCGCGCCCCGCGAGGATGCCAAGCAGCGCGCCCAGCAGCGCTCCGGCCACGGCGATCGCCAGCACCAGCTTGAGGTAGTGCCCGCCGATCTCGGCACCGCGGTAGCCGAAGGCCTTGAGCAGGC
Source organism: Salipiger sp. PrR003 (assembly GCF_010500785.1). Taxonomy (NCBI): domain Bacteria; kingdom Pseudomonadati; phylum Pseudomonadota; class Alphaproteobacteria; order Rhodobacterales; family Roseobacteraceae; genus Salipiger; species Salipiger sp. PrR003. The sequence continues at coordinate 3,138 of NZ_JAAGOV010000010.1, read as the reverse complement.
CGATCTCCTCGCGCTCGGCCTGCACCATCCGGGCGATGACGATGTTCAGCAGGAAGGCGGCGATGCCGAGGAACACCGGCGGGATCGCCGCTGCCGTGTCGCGCAGCCCGCTGATCTCCTCCGAGACGAAGCGATGCGAGAACTGGTCCTCGCGGTCATAGGCCCCCGCCGCGCCCCAAGGCTTGAGAAGGTGATCGAGCGCCGCGATCACCCCACGCGGATCGGTGCCGCGGGTGAGCGTGACGAGAAACTCGGAATAGGCACCCTTCATGTCGAAGGCGGCGGCAAGCGAGGTCTGCGACATCCACAGCACGGCAAAGCGCGTATCGTCCGGCACCATCTCGCCCGGTGCCGCGGCGTAGAGAAATTCCGGCGAGCGCGCGAGCCCGGTGATCCGCAGACTGCGCCGCGCGCCGTTCATGACCACCTGCAGGCTGTCGCCGGGCCGCAGTCCATGCGCGGCGGCGAACGTGTCGAGCAGGACCACCTCCTCGGGCGCGCCGGGGTTGAAGAGCCGCCCCTGCTGCACCCTGATGGCGTTGAGCGCGGGTTCGGCGTGGTCGGGCAAGGACAGGGCCCGGGCCGCCACCGGGACCGCGTGGTCCGGCAGCTCGATCCGCGCCGCGCCGGAGATGCGCCCCTCGGCCCGCGCCACGCCTGGAAGTGCCGCAACCTGGTGCAGCAGGTGACCCGGCGCGCGGGTCACCGGGGCGAAGACCTCGGCGAAGCGGTAGCGCTCGTAGTAGCCCCGGCGGGTCTCGTCGAGCGTCACGACGAGACCGGCCATCATCACCTGCATCATCACGCCCAGCGCCATGACGACGGCAATCGCCGCCGCCTGCCCCTTCATCCGCCAAAGGTCGCGCGAGAGCTTGCGGTCGAGGCTACTCATGCGCTCACCACTCGATCTCGGCGGCGGCGCGCGGGGCGTCGTTGCGCTCGACCGTGCGGATCGCGCCGTCGGCGAAACGGATCACACGGTCGGCCATCTCGGCGGTCGCGGCGGCATGGGTGACGATCATCACCGTGGTCCCGAGGCTGCGGTTGAGATGCTGCAGCACCCCCAGCACCTCGCGACCGGTGGCGCTGTCGAGCGCCCCGGTCGGCTCGTCGCAGAGCAGCACGTCGGGCTGCTTGGCCACCGCACGAGCAATTGCGACGCGTTGCTGCTCGCCCCCCGAAAGCTGGCTCGGAAAGTGATCCTTTCGGCTGCCGAGGCCAACCAGCGCCAGTGCCTCCTCGGGGTCCATCGGATCGCGGGCAATCTCGGTGACGAGCTCGACGTTTTCCTCTGCAGTGAGCGAGGGCATGAGATTGTAGAACTGGAAGACGAAGCCGAGGTTGTCACGCCGGTAGCGGGTGAGCGCCCGGTCCGACATGGCGGTCAGATCCTCACCCCGGAACCAGGCACGGCCGTCGCTCGGCCGGTCGAGCCCGCCGAGAATGTTGAGCAAGGTCGACTTGCCGCTGCCCGAGGGGCCGAGCAGCACTGTGATCTCGCCCGGCGGCAGCTCCAGGTCGACCCCGCGCAGCGCATGCACGGCCGACGCCCCCTCGCCGTACACACGGGTGAGCCCTTCGACACGGTAGATCGGCGGCGGATGCGACATGGCAGGCCCTCCTCTGTTGCCACCCTAGGGCAGCGAGGCGCGGCCTGATTTGAGCCGGATCAAATGCTTCGGCGTCAGCCGGGGCGCGCAAGGGCCTTTGCCTCGTCGAGCAGCGCCTGCAGGACCGGCGTGTAGGGCTCCTGCCAAGGTGCGATAAGCCCGACCTCATGCGCGCGGCTGTCCGTCGCAAGCGGCACCAACGAAAGCGGTTTGCCTTCGGCAAGGAACTTCGCGAGGTCGGTCGGCAGGATCGTGACCCAGTCGCCTGTCAGCACGTTGCTCACCAGTACAACCGTGGAGTTTGATTCAATGGCCGAGACCGGCGCGACCCCGGCCTCCATGAATTGCCGGTTGATGATCCGGCGGTTCTGCATCTCGGGGGTCAGCAGGCAGAGCTTCAGGCTTCCGAGCTCGGCCCAATCCAGCATCTTTCGCCCGGCCAACGGATGATCCTTGCGGCAGACGAGTTGGTAAGCCTCTCGGTAGAGCGGGCGGGTGGTGACCCGGCCCAGCGGCTCGTTGTCGAGGTAGGAGATGCCGGCGTCAATCTCCAGATCGTCGAGCATCGAGAGGATCTCCGCCGAGGCACGCGAGAGCACGGTGAAGGTTACCCGCGGGTGACGCTCGATGAAGCGCGCCGTGAGCGTCGAGGCCCACGTCAACGCGGTGGGGATCACCGCAAGCCGCAGGTGACCGGCCAGACCCTCACGCGACGCACGCATCTCATCGCGCAGCCGCCGCGTGTCTCCGACGATCTGACGCGCCCAGACCAGCGCGCGCTGGCCCTCGGGCGTCAGCCCGCCAAAGCGCGAACCGCGCTGCACCAGCTTGACGCCGAGCTGCTCCTCGAGCTGGCGGATGCCGGTGGAGAGCGTTGGCTGGGTGATGCCGAGGCTGAGCGCCGCCCGACCAAAATGCTTCTCCCGAGCAAGCGCAATGAACATTTCCAGCTTGGCGATCATGAAGACCTATAGAAACACACGGTTTCGATCATGATCGCTCGCGAGATCGGCAAGGGCAATGCCGGATCGCCTGCGCGCGCGTCGCCTCGCGTTCGACCGTCCATTCCGGCGCGCAAAGCCCGTGAGGATCTTGGCAGCAAGCGTCCTTGTGCCAGAAAGGAGCACGAACAGGCCGCGCCATCCGTTCTGCGCGCTCGGGACCTCGCTCATGTGGAGCTCGCACATGTCGTCTTCGCGAAATCCCGCCGCGTCCCCGTCGAGCGTACAGGCGACGACCGAGGCGAAAACACGCGCGCCGGAAATATCCCGGAATCCCGAGGCGGGTCTGCCGACCTGCGCAGCAATCGAGAAGGCTCGGCATCGTCGAAACTCCGAATTCTGCATGATCAGACATGTGCGCTGTCCCGGAGCATCTGTGGAGCACCGAGACGAAAGTGAGACAAACGGTCGCGGCATAATGTTGTACGCGAGTTTGGAATATTTGGGACCATGAAATTTGGTGCGGATGGGACCGAGAAGATCGCCTCGCAGACCACGCAAGTTATTTGAGATTTTATGCAGATACG
>NZ_JAAGOV010000009.1:0-1522 GCF_010500785.1 Salipiger sp. PrR003 | reverse complement strand
GGCTGCAGGGCGGCGCCATGCTGGACATCCTGGCCGGCGGCGACGCGCTGCTCGAAGAGCTCCTTGATGTCATCGACGTGAGGGAGGCGGCAGAGTGAGCGACGAGCCCACGCCAGAGAAGCGCAAGAGGTCCCGCGTCGTGCGCACCTCCCATGCGCTGCCAAATGCCGCCGAGCACGCCAAGGCGAGCAGCCGGCTTGCAGCGGCCACGGCCCGCTACGCGGGACGCGCCACTCCCGAGCCGCAGGAGACGAGGATCGAGCCAAAGCCCGACGCCGCCGCCAGCGCCGGCGTCACTCCTGACCTGGCCCCGACTGGCAAGGAAAGCACCGCTGGCGCAAAGCGGCCGCAGCAGATGCGACGGACACCGCCGAAGGCGGCAGCGCGGCAGGCCGAGGAGGCCCGGACGCCAGCGAAGAAAAACGTGCGCGGCTTCGTGGTCTGGCTGCCGGCCGATATGGCGCGGCTGGAGGCATTGGCGATCCGGCTTGGCACCAGCGTCGACTATCTCGAAAGGGCGCTGATGAAGCAGGCGCGCAAGCGATACCTGGAGCTCGATCACGCGAGCGCGCTGCGCGAGAGCGCCCGGCTCAAGACACATCTCGGTCTGACGCGGACCGAGGGCAGCGGCGGGCTTTTCGTGAACGCCTATTCGGACCCTGAGATTGTCCGCGCCCTGCGCGCTGAGATCGGCGATCCGCTCGATCTTATCGCCGATGCGCGGATCATCGGCGCGCTGTTCCGGCTCTACGGTCTCGACGCGCTGGCAGCTTACGAGGGGAAAGCGGCGGGATAAGCGTCACCGCGCGCGACTGCCCGCGGTGACGGCTCAGTCACACGGGCCAGCGAGTACGTCGCCCACATTCCAGGTCACCGCATCATGCGCGCTGACCACGGCAAATTCGGTGCTCGATCCAAGGATGGCGACCAGCGTCGCCCACGCCTCGGGATCGGCCTTCGTCTGCAGGGCGCGGCCGTCTTCGAGCTCGAACGCCGCCTGCTCGCCGGTCTGTGCCAGGACCACGATCCGCGCCGGCGCGCGCTCCTGCGGCAGGCTGACAGCAAATGACCCGTTCGGCTGCGGGCCGAAGACACGATCCGGGTCGCAGACAAGCTGCAGCGTTGCGCCGGGGCCTTCGAGATCATTCACAGGCAATCCGCGCTGGAGGCTGTGAGACCAGGTCACATCCGAAATTACCACGGGTGCCGAGTCCGCCGCGGTCCCCTCCTGGGTTCCGGTCTCCTGCTGCGCCTGTGCAACGAGCGGCGTCAGCGAAAAGAGGAAGAATGCACCGAATGATGAATGTCGCATGAAACACTCCTTTTGTGCACAAAGCGTACATCTCTTACGCTAGGGCATCCCATCCGGAATGAAAACCGAAGCCCGCAAGCAAAACTGCATGGACAGGGCTAAGGGGCGCAGCCCCTCGCGCGGTCAACAGAATTAGCCAGGGCCGTGTCCTCGGCCGAGGGCCTGCGGGCCGCACCACCCTGTCGATTTCTGCTGCCCTTGCTACCCCCG
>NZ_JAAGOV010000008.1:0-1584 GCF_010500785.1 Salipiger sp. PrR003 | reverse complement strand
GATGCCCTGCTCTTCATGATGGCGGGGCGCCCGCTGCACCTGGGCTATGCCCTCAACACGACAGATATGCTCCACACGCTCGACGATGCCGGACACTGCAGCCGCATCGAGCGATGGAGCGGCGCCAGCTGGCGCGGGAAGCTCGAAGGAATCTACCGCTTTGCTTGACGACCTGACCCAAGCTCGCGCCATCTCGGTGGCAGCCGAGACCCATCCGCTTTGCCGAGACGTGATCTATCGCGACGTTCGGGCCGGAACATCGGTGGCCGAGATCGTCCGGCTGATGGATCTCGATACCGCGCGGTATGGCTTGCCCTACGTGCTGCTGATCCGCGGCACCGAGGTCTGGCCCGTGCCGATCACGCTCTGGAAGAGTGTGCGGCCGAAGGACGGCACCCGCGTCGAGATTGCCTTCCCTGCGCAGGAGGGCGGCGCGGAGATCGCGATCGCCGCCATTGCATCCGCTTTCTTGCCGACCGCGGCTGCGGCGGGCGCGGGCGCGCTCTTCACCGCCGGGTCGGTGAGTTACGCGCTGACCTATGCCGCCATCACGGTGGTTGGCGCGCTGGCGATCAACGCGCTCATTCCGCCCGCTCAGCAGGCCGGCAGCGGCGCCGGTCCGCAGAACTTCGCGATCACCGGCGTGGGCAACGCCGCGAACCGCTATGGCGTGTTTCCTTACGTGATCGGGCGGCACCGCATGTTTCCGCCGCTGACCGCGAGCGGTTATTCGGAGACGGTGGGCCGAGACATCTACTACCGGGGACGCATGACCTTCGGTTGGGCCCCGGGCGGTGTCGCGCTCGAGGACCTGCGGATCGGCACGACGCCAATCACCGAGTTCAGCGGCGTCGAGCTCGAGTTCCGCAACGTCGACAAGGCGCGGACGCTGGCTGCCATGCCCGGCCTCGAGGCGCTGGTCGCCCAGAAGACCGAAGAGAGCCATGCGCCCCAGGTGCTACTCTCGGGGGTTGGCGAGCAGTACGTCTATGCGCCCAGTGCAGCAGCAAAATCCGTCTCGCTCACCCTCGCGCCGACGGCGCTCTACTACCTCAGCGGCCTCACCGCTGTTGTCGAGGTGGAAGAGGCGGGTTCCGGGACATGGACCGCAGTCGCCACCTACGCCAATTTCACCAGCGCGCAGACCTTCAGCGCGGGGCCTTTCGCCGATGGCATCTCGCGCAGCTGGCGTGTGCGCCTGACCGCTGTCACCGAGGCGGATGTCGCGCCCAAGGTTTCGCGCAGGCGCAGCAACGAAGGGCTGACCGTCACCAGCGCGAGCGCGTCCTACCAGCAGGCCGAGGCCGGGTGGCGCTCGGGATCGGAGACGATGCGCCTCTATCCGCGCGACGTGGCCGAGGATGTCTATTCCGACGTCCCGCAGCAGGACGTGCCGGTCGTCAAATACACCCGCCTCGACACGTCGAGCGCGGCGATCGACCTGAGCTTCCCGCAGGGCCTCTACAAGACGCGCAGCAGTGGCAAGGTGTCCGGGCATGGGACTGACTTCCAGTTCGAATACCAATCGACCGAAGGCGGTCTCAACGAGGCAGACTGGATCGATCTCGGGCTCGACAACATTCA
>NZ_JAAGOV010000007.1:0-1732 GCF_010500785.1 Salipiger sp. PrR003 | reverse complement strand
TAGCCAGGGCCGTGTCCTCGGCCGAGGGCCTGCGGGCCGCACCACCCTGTCGATTTCTGCTGCCCTTGCTACCCCCGGCCTCGCCAGCGGGCAGGCCGGATAGCGCGCTATCCGGCTTCAACTATTTGGGACAAGAACCATGCTGGCAAAGAAACTCTATGCCTTCCCGATCTCCAAAGTTTTTCACCTCGATGACGCAGGAGAAGAACAGTTCCTGGGACTGAGATTTCGGTGGAACACAGGAGAGACCGAAATTGCCTGGGAGAAACCCGGCGCCTTCAAGATGGGCCTGATCGTTGAGGAGCCGATCCCTGCCTCATCTTCCCCGGGCCGGGCTTAGACCCGGCCCGCGCGGGTTGGCCTCGGCGGCGCAGACGCTGAGACCAACCCGCGAAATTTGGCGGGCCCCGCGTGAGCGAGGCCCGATCATCAGCTCCAAGCTGGGAAGCGCTTTAGGCGACCTGCTCGGCGGCGCTCCGCCCGGCCTGAGCCAGGATGAAGTCCACTGCCTTCTGCGCCTCCGACGCTGCGCGGAAGATCGTACGATTGTCGCCTTTCATGGCCGCAACCCACCCTTCAACGTAGCTCGCGCTCTGGTTAAACTCCGGCGCCACGCCGATCTGCACCCCGAGCATGCAGGCGCCGATCTCGGCGACCAACTCCTCGAAGGCGTAGGCCGTGCGGTCGGAGAAGCGCTTGAACCTGTCGAGACGTTTTTCCGAACCGCTCCAATGCGTCAGTTCATGAAGAACGGTTCCATAGAATGCCTGCGCGCTGAGAAACGTCTCGATCGGCGGCATGTGGATGTGATCCGCCCAGATGTCATAGTACGCTCGCGGCTCCGGGCTCGAATGGATCGCCGCGCCGGTGCGCGCGATGAACGCCTCAAGCTCCGGATCCGCCTTGGTGCCGAGATCCCGCACCGGCTCGGGGCGGGTATAGAAATCCTCCGGCAGGCCGTCGATCTGGTCGGAGTTGAACACGCGGTAGGCGCGGCAGTAGGGAATTTTCTTCTCGTCGCCGTCGTCACTCTCCCGCTCGACCGTGCCGAACTTCACCACCGTGGCCGACGTCTCGCCCTTGCGCACCTGCGCGCCAAGCTCCTGCGCCTGCCGATAGGTCATCCAGCGCGCCGAGGCATAACCTTTGCTGGCGGCCGTCGCCCAAAGCATCAGCACGTTGATGCCGCGATAGTCCTCGCCATTGAAGCGGGCCGGCATCTGCGCGCCACCTGCGCCGCCGGTCCAGGGCTTGCGCCAGGGCGGTGTGCCTACCTCGATCTGCGCAATGATCTCATCGGTGACGTGCTGGTAAACGTCGAATTTCGCCTTTGCCATTTGTGGCCTCCTTCGTGGTGTAGACGGTGGGGGCTCCAAGCCCGCCTTCCGCCGATGGGCTGCGCCTCGGCCAATCTGTCTGACCGGAAACGCATGTTTTCGGTCAGACAGAGTGGGTGAGGGCGAAGCCCGACCCACGGACCGGACACGGACAGTCAAAGGATCGAAGACGGGGGTGGTGCGGCCCGCAGCGCGCAGCGCGAGGACACGGCCCCGGCGCAGACGACGCCAGCGGCGGCGCTTGTCTTTTGACTTTCCGAGGCCGGTCTGTTGGGCGGACAAACAAACAGCATCATGCCACGGCGGGGGTGAGCGGGCGCAGCCCGTCGAACCCCTGCCCTGCCCTTCGGCCCCACGCGAGGCGCGCGCCCCGCGCGACTCTCCTCTGATCAATC
>NZ_JAAGOV010000006.1:0-1758 GCF_010500785.1 Salipiger sp. PrR003 | reverse complement strand
TTTTCCATGGTCAATTCCGCCAATGCCTCCTCACCTTCCTGAAACATGTTGAGGTAGTAGCGAGCGCACAAGTCGCAGTGCTTGGCCGTAAATGCCTCAAAGTCGGCAGCCATATTCACCTCCTCGCCTCCGGGCGGTGGAACTCTGGCGTCCGGGTCCTCCAGGAACATCAAGCCGAGGTCGAGGGGCATGCGTACAGTGAGCGTCGTCCCGGGTTCGATCGTCGCGAACCGTGCCCCAATCTTGTCGAGGGTCTCCGGATGATCATCTAAGGTCAGGGTCAGGGTTTCGTTCGCCACGCACTTCTCCTTTGTTTTCAGGCGACAACCTCTAGATGACCTCTTCCTGGCTTAGAACCCCTTCAAGGTGATCCCGGCGGAAACTTGCAACATGCCGGAACCAGAAGCTGAATTGGCGGATGTCGCCGCGGACCCACATCTGCAGCGGCGCTTTCGCTGGGGCGCGAGAGCCACGCTTTTCCTGGAACCTTGCCGCCGACAAGGGGTTTGCCACAGGAGCGCGACCGGCACGCTGCAAAAAACTCAGCGAGACGTCGCCACCAATAGATGCTCCCCGTCTCGGGTTGGCGACAGCAGATCGCGCTCACTCTTCCGGTCAAGGGTGCTGAACCCAGTTGCGGCGCCCTGCCCGACGGTTCCGATGGTGCCTGCGAAAATTGGCGAGGCAACAGCATGCACCTATATCGAGCGCGCCCTTGCCGGTCCCGCCGGATCCCAGGGCTCCTTTGACAGAAGGCAAAGTCGCGATGGCAATGCCGCCGCGCGCGCTCCTCGGTGGAGCCTCAGCGCGTCATCCGCGTTCCGTCCGAGAGCAGTATCTCGTCCATGGGCACATCCCAGGGCATCGGAAAGATCGTCGGCACCGTGCACCCGGCGAAACCAACGCCAATGCAGCGCGGCCGCGGATCGATCCTCGCCAAGGTGCGGTCGTAGTATCCGCCGCCGTTTCCCAGGCGGTAGAGGGCCTCATCCACACCGACGAGTGGAGCTATGACGACGTCCGGCCTACACACCTCGCCATCTGCGGGCACAAAGATATTCCAGAGGCCTCGCGACATCCGGCAGTGCGGGCTCCAGACCCGGAATTCCAGGGGCTCATTTTCGTCGACGACGACGGGCAGCACGACGCGCGCGCCAGCGGCATGTGCCGTCGCCATCCAGGGACGGAGGTCCGGCTCACCCCGGATCGGCCAATAGGCGGCGAGCGTCATGCCGGGCCGCGGCGCCACGACCCGTTCGAGCTCGGCGATGAGGGTGGTCGTGCCTCTTTCTCGCGCGAGAGGCGAGAGCGCGCGGGCCGCGATCAGACGCGCCCGCTCGGCCCGCCTGAAACGTGCCACGTCCCGTGCCGTGTCCGGATCGACCGGATGACCATCGACGAGAAGATGGGCGAAGCAAACTTCAGAGCCTCGATCGGCTTCATCGTCCATTTTGCGTGGGTCTCCGGCTTGAGTGTCGCTGCAGCAGAGTAGTCCCCCGGCGCTTGGCAGAGCAACCAGCGACCAACAATTCCGCGGTTCACCTTGTAAACTGCGCACCCGGGTCACTGCCGAGCAGAGGGGGCCGTGATTTCTTGCCTGGAACTTCTCGCCCCGGGAAAAGTGCTTAAATCCGAGATGACAACCTCGGGGACTGAAGTGGTCCCCGAAAATCGGACACTTTGCTAAGCTTGCCGCCAACGATGACGAGGAAGAACAGCGTGGCTGGCAAACGAAAGAATTACGGCGCCGAGTTCAAG
>NZ_JAAGOV010000005.1:0-1796 GCF_010500785.1 Salipiger sp. PrR003 | reverse complement strand
GTGGCGGGCGCCGCGTGCCGCCCCGCCGGCGCGGCGCTGGCGGTGACCGAGGTCGCCCCCGGCGTCTTCGTGCACCGCGGCGCGGTGGCCGAGCCGGACGCCGCCAACCGCGGCGATACGGCCAACCTCGGCTTCGTCATCGGCACGCGGGCGGTGGCCGTCATCGACAGCGGCTCGGCGGCCTGGATGGGCGAGGCGCTCTGGCGGGCGATCCGCGCGCGCAGCGATCTGCCGGTGGCCTACGTCGTGCTGACCCATGTGCACCCGGACCACGTGCTTGGGGCCTCGGTCTTCGCCGGTGCGGAGGTGCTCTCCCACGCAGGCCTGCCGCAGGCGCTGGCGCGGCGGCAGGAGACCTACCTGCAAAGGTTCGAGGCTCTGATCGGGGCGGAGGCCTTTCTCGGCACCGGGGTGCCGCGGGTCGACCGGGAGGTGGCCGAGCGGGCCCTGCTCGACCTCGGCGGGCGTGAGCTGGAGCTGCGCGCCTGGCCGCAGGCGCACAGCGGCACCGACCTCACGGTGCTCGACACGGCGACCGGCACGCTCTTTGCCGGGGATCTCGTGGTCGACGGGCACATCCCGCCGCTCGACGGCAGCCTGCGCGGTTGGCAGCGGGTGCTCGGAGATCTGGCGCAGCTCGAGGCCGCCCGCGTCGTGCCGGGCCATGGCGGGCCGGTGCTGGACTGGCCCGGGGGTGCGGCGCCGGTACGGCGCTACCTCGACTTTCTGGCGCGCGACGCGGCGGCGGCGGTGGCGGCGGGGGAGCGGCTGTCGGAAGCGGTCACCCATATCGCCGGCGAGGAGCGGGACCGCTGGCAGCTTTTCGACGCGTTCAACGCGCGCAACGCCACCGTGGCCTTCACCGAGCTCGAGTGGGAGTGAGCCCGCCGGAGGCGGCCGCGGTCAGCCGCCGTCCGCCGGGTCCTCGGCCTTGCCCGCCTCGTGCAGCAGCTGGGCGATGGCGTAGAGCCGCTGCTCGAGAAGCTGCGGCGTCTCGCAGAGGTAGCGGATCGTGTGCTGGCGGTCGGTGAAGATGCGCTGGTCCCAGTCGATCTGCGCCTCGAGCGCGTCGACGCGGTCGTAATCGGGCGCCTCGAGGGCCATCTGCGCGTCCATCTCGGCGCGGGCGGCGTCGATCTTTTCCGACAGCTCGATCTGCCCGAGGGAAAATTTCCCGATGCCCTTGAGAATGCGCGTGCGGCGGTGCGAGAGCCGGTCGAAGACCCCCGAGAAGACCGCCGCCATGAGCGGCATCGCGTCCCCCTCGGCCTCGGTGAAGGCGGCCAGCTCGGTGCGGGCGGTCTCGAGATCGACGCGGCGCAGCGCCAGCAGCTCTGCGAGCTCGCGCGCCGCCGCGCCGCTGGTGCCCTCGAGCTTCGCATCGGGCAGGGGCTCGGGCCACATCAGGCCGGGCGAGAGGGTTTCGACCTTGCGCTGCACGCAGGGCCAGCTGGGGTCCGAGAAATCGGCGGCGCCGGCAACGGACGCTGTCAGCGCCAGCCCCGTCGCCGCGGCAAGAAACGCGTGTCTTGTCATGGTCTTTCTCCCTCTGCCGTCGCGGCGCCTTCGGCGCTTCGACTATGTGGCAGGCTGCGCTTTCGGGGGCTTTCGGGGAATACCCACCATTGGCTGTATTGAGCGGTATGCGACGGCGCACCCATACTCCCCCCAACCGCCGCAGCGCGTCGGAAGAAGAAATCTCATTCAGGAGGGAGACTGCATGCGAACCCGTGCAGCCGTGGCTCTCGAGGCCGGAAAACCACTCGAAATCATGGACGTGGAACTCGACGGGCCAA
>NZ_JAAGOV010000004.1:0-1901 GCF_010500785.1 Salipiger sp. PrR003 | reverse complement strand
TGTTGCAACCAAGTTGAAATGTCCTCGGCTGCGCAAAGCAGAAATGTCTCACCGAGGGTGGAGAAGCATGGCCGGGCAGGGCGAAGACCCCACATATCGCAGCCCTGATCGGCCATGCGTTCAGATCCGGAGCTTGCGGCGCTCCTTTGCGCTGTAGAAGGCACGGAAACCTTGCTCATCGAGGAGCTTCTCGAAGGCCCGCCAGGCAAGGCCGTCGGCAAAATATGGAGGGTTGTCCAAGATCGTAAGCGTCCCGAAGGCGTTCTCCACTGACAGGATCCACGAAGGATCGTCTGAGGTTCGGTAAATCTCCACGGTGAAGCGGTGGCCGTCGATCACCACGTCCTGCGTCAGGTTCGAGAAGATGATCTCCGGCTCTGTATTGCCTGCCATGTGCCTGCCTCGCTCATTCGCTCACTCACTCGCTCGCGGCGGAGGTTAGCATCGCGGCGACGCGGCGACAGCGTCATTCCGGGGGTGCTGCGGCCCGCGCCTTTGCCTGGCGCGCTGCCAGCGAGTTCCAGCCGTCGTTGCGGCGACCTGTCGGCTCGTAGCGGGTCCGCTGCTTCCCGGCCCGCCGCTTCTTCGGAGGCGCCTTGTCCTGCTCGGCCTTGATGTATTCCAGCACCGCGCTCAGATGCTTGTTCTCGGTGATCGCGGCATGGCTGACACGCTGGTCTTTGTCGAACACGGAGTAGGGCAGCGACACGCCTTTCCAGCGGACTTCGAACCGGCCATCGGGGAACTCGTAGGTGTCGACATACTTGCCAGGCAGTGCGCGCGTGATGTCGTTCTCCGCAAGGATGATGCGCTGCCGCTCATAGGAGAAGGCCAGTTGCCTGGTGACATAGCGCTCATCGCGGAAGCACAGGATCTCTCGCAGACGTTCCGGTTCCATGTTCAGGGACCGGTGCAGGTTGTCGGCCCGTAACGGCGCCTTGGCGAACTTCGCATTATGGCGCGCCAAGAACCTTGGCAGGATCGCGTTGCCGGCTGCCATGTCGCAGACGCCCGCCAGCCGTAGTTCCTTCACCAGCCGATCCTGCAGGGTACGGTTCGCGCGCTCGACGCGGCCCTTTGCCTGGCTGCTGTTTGCACAGAGGATCTCGATGTTCAGATCGTTCAGCGCCCGACCGAACTGGGTCATGCCATGGCCCGACTTCGCCCCTTGCTTGGCGACACGGAACACCGAGTGCTTGTCGGAATAGAAGGCCACGGGCCGGCCGTGCGCCGCGAGATACCGCTCGAGCGCGCCGAAATAGCTGAAGGTGCTCTCAGAGGCTACAAACTCCAGGTGCATCAGCGTGCTGGTGGCGTCGTCGACAAAGGCCAGCAACGTGCAGGCCGGACCACGTTCCTCGAACCAGGCGTGATCAGAGCCGTCTATCTGCACGAGTTCGCCATAGCAGTCCCGGCGCCGGCGCGGCTGGTGAAACGTTCTGCGCTGCTTGCGCGACAGCCAGATGCCGGCATCCTGCATCCATTTGCGCAAGGTCTCCCGCGACACCTTCAGGCCATGGTCTTCCGCCAGCTTCTCGGCTGCGAACGTGGGCCCAAAGTCGGCGTAGCGCTCACGGATCAGCGTCAGCGCAAACTCACGCACCGCGGGATCGATCCGGTTGTTGGACGGACGTCCGCGGGCCTTGTGCCGGATCGCCGCCGGACCATCGGCCTGGAACGTCTTCAGAAGCCGGTGAACCTGCCTTCGGCTCAGGCCCAGGACCGAGGCTGCCGCCACCGCAGACATCCGGCCTTGCACCACATCACTCAGGACTTCGATCCGGTTCAGCTCGCGCTCGCTCATGACCACCAATCCCACGGCCGCACTCCAATCCTGCCCATTCAGGGGAGTGTGACACTTCAGCTTTGCTCATGTGGGACATTCTAACTTGGCGCTTACA
>NZ_JAAGOV010000003.1:0-1985 GCF_010500785.1 Salipiger sp. PrR003 | reverse complement strand
GGGAGGATTTCCAACGCCGGCCGACCACTCGTCAAGCGGCACCGTTGCACCACGGCCCGCATCGAAAATCCTTCACCTCTGCGGACATTCGATCCAGGCGCAGCTGGTGGACGGTTCATCCCATTAGCCGCCGTTCAGTCGCTGGCCGATCGCTGGGGTGCAGCTTCACCAGACCGGCCATTCGTCCATCGCGCGGCATTCTCGAAGGATGAAGGTCGATAGGGGGGAGATTCCGGCCGTCGGAGATATTACATCCGACCGGCGGCATGGTTTCTCTTTGCGTCCCGACAAGTACGGGAAGTCGAGACGCGAGGCTGCTCGAACTGATTTTGCGGAACATGCACCCCGCTTGGTGTCACCGCCAGCGCATCAGTCGCGCAGCAGGACCTGCAATTCCATCTCGACCAGCAGACTTGGACCAGCCAGCGCCGCCACGCCAACACCCGTTAGCGATGGCGTGGCGCCTTTGCAGAAAGCGTTGAGCTGCGCGACGCAGATGCCCAACCGGACCTCGTCCAGGTCGACCACGTAGGCCCGAGCCAGGACGATGTCCTCTGTCGTCGCGTCCAGCGCCTCAAGCGCGGCACCAGCCTTGCGCATCACGTCTGCGACCTGCGCCTCGAAGCCCTCTGCCACGGCCTCCGCGCCAGCCACCTGGCCAGAGACGAAGGCCATGCGTCCCGGCTGCGCGATGGAAATCTGCGCGTAGCCGATGGCGCTCGTGTCGGGAAGGGAGGTCGGGTTGAGGCGAGTGATCCTGGCGGTCATCTAATGTCCTTTGCGTCGGGGCGGTCGAGGAGCTGCGCCCATGTGTCATGGCAGGGAGATACGATGCTTCCATTCGGGCTGGAAGTCCGTCACTTTTCTTGGGTCAATGAAAAGGAGTCATGAATGGCGCGTGACCGCCTCGATACCCTTGCCGCGTTGCGTGTGGTGGCCGAGCACGGCAGCTTCACCCGCGCGGCGGCCGAGCTGGGCGTGACGCAATCGGCGCTGAGCCATGCCATCCGGCGGCTGGAGGACGATATCGGCCAGCGGCTGTTGTCGCGCACCACGCGCTCGGTCGCGCCGACGACCGTGGGAGAGGCCCTGTTGGCTCGGCTCGGCCCTGCGCTCGACGAAATCACCGCGGCGCTGTCGCAGGTGGCCGCCGCGGCGGATCAGCCCTCTGGGCTGCTGCGCCTGACGATGGGGCGCGACGCCGCTGAACTGCTGGTCCTGCCGATGCTCCCGGCCTTCCGGGCCGCGCACCCCGGCATCCAGATCGAGATCGCCGCAACCGATGCACTGGAAGACCTGGTGCAGGGCCAGTTCGATGCCGGTATCCGCATGGGGGACAGGTTGGAGCAGGACATGATCGCCCGGCGCCTGACCGAGGAGACCCGGCCGGTGGTCGTCGCGGCGCCCGATTATCTTGACCGGGCCGGGCGGCCTGTCCGTCCGGAGGACCTGGCGGGGCATCCTTGCCTCGGCTACCGGATGCATTCGGCGCGCCGCGTGATGCCCTGGCGGTTCGTCGGGCCGACGGGTGAGGCGATGTTCCGGAATGCCACCACGATGGTGTTCAACGACGGAGCGTTGCTGCGGCAGGCCGCGATCCGGGGTCTGGGGCTGACCTGCCTGTGGCACCACATGGTAGCGGAGGACCTCGAGGCGGGCCGCCTGGAAAGCGTGCTGGACGACTGCATCGGACCCTTGCCGGGGTTCTATCTCTACTACCCGTCGCGCGAGGTGTCGCCGGCAATGTCCCTCTTTGCCGAGGCGCTGGTCGTGTGGTGCCGCAGCGCCCGTACGCCGTGACCGCAGTCAACAGATGCAGCCTGCGCGTGGGATCGTAGCGGTTCTGCCTGTGGCGTCGCAGCGGGGCAGGCACTTGGCAAACAGCAGCGGACTTCACTCACGGCCCAGGGACGAAGCCGCTCGCGCGGCAATGGCGCGTGTGGCTGGGGTGTGGGACTGATCGCCACCCTGTGCATTTGGGAATG
>NZ_JAAGOV010000002.1:0-2138 GCF_010500785.1 Salipiger sp. PrR003 | reverse complement strand
CGGGGGTAGCAAGGGCAGCAGAAATCGACAGGGTGGTGCGGCCCGCAGGCCCTCGGCCGAGGACACGGCCCTGGCTATTTCTGTTGACCGCGCGAGGGGCTGGCCCCTTAGCCCTGTCCATGCAGTTTTGCTTGCGGGCTTCGGTTTTCATTCCGGATGGGATGCCCTAGCGTAAGAAAGGTACGCTTTGTGCTCAAAAGGGGTATTTCATGCGACATTCATCATTCGGCGCATTCATCGTCTCTACGCTGATGCCGTTCGCCCTTCAGGCGCAGCAGGAGACCGTGACGCAGAAGGGGACCGTGGCGGGCGCTGCACCGGTGGTGATCTCGGACGTGACCTGGTCTCACACCCTCCAGCGCGGATTGCCGGTGCATGATCTCGAAGGCCCCGGCGCATCGCTGCAGCTCGTCTGCGATCCGGATCGTGTCTTCGGCCCGCAGCCGAACGGGTCTTTCGCCGTGACCCTGCCGCAGGAGCGCGCGCCGGCGCGGATCGTGGTCCTGGCACAGACCGGCGAGCAGGCGGCGTTCGAGCTCGAAGACGGCCGCGCCCTGCAGACGAAGGCCGATCCCGACGCGTGGGCAACGCTGGTCGCCATCCTTGGGTCTAGCACCGAATTCGCTGTGGTCAGCGCGCATGATGCGGTGACCTGGAATGTGAGCGAGGTCCTCGCCGGCCCGTGTGAGTGAGCCGGCACCGCGGGCAGAAGCCCAGGGCGGCGCTTATCCCGCCGCTTTCTCCTCGTAAGCCGCCACTGCGTCGAGACCGTAGAGCCGGAACAGCGCGCCGATGATCCGCGCATCGGCGATGAGATCGAGCGGATCGCCGATCTCCGTGCGCAGGGCGCGGACAATCTCGGGGTCCGAATAGGCATTCACGAAAAGCCCACCGCTGCCCTCGGTCCGCGTCAGGTTGAGATGCGTCTTGAGACGGTTGCTGTCGCGCAGCGCCGCCGCGCGATCGAGACTCAGGTATCTCTTGCGTGCCTGCATCATCAGCGCCTTTTCGAGATAGTCGACGCTGGTGCCAAGCCCGAGCGCCAAAGCCTCCAGCCGCGCCATGTCGGCCGGCAGCCAGACCACGAAGCCGCGCACGTTTTTCTTCGCTGGAGCCCCGGCCTCTTCGGGCGCCGCTGCGCGCCGCGCTGCCGCCTTCGGCTGCGCCCGTTGCGCCCGCTGCGGGCGCCTTGAGCCGAATGAGTTTTCCTTGCCCGCCGGGGCCAAGTCAGGGGAGACGCCAGCGCTGGCGTCGGCGTCGGTCTTGTGTTCAGTCCTCGGCTCTTGCGGCTCGGCAGAGGCGCGGCCCGCGTAGCGGGCCGTGGCCCCGGCAAGCCGGCTGCTCGCCTGTGCGTGCTCGGCAGCATTTGGCAGCGCATGGGAGGTGCGCACGACACGGGACCTCTTGCGCTTTTCTGGCGTGGGCTCGTCGCTCATTCTGCCGCCTCCCTCATGTCGATGACATCAAGGAGCTCTTCGAGCAGCGCGTCGCCGCCGGCCAGGATGTCCAGCATGGCGCCGCCCTGCAGCCGCCCGGCAGGCTGGGCGTTTGCTGCCTCGGCGGCCACGCCGAGCGGGCCCCAGGCCGCGATCTCGCGCCAGTATTTCGAATTGGGGATCACGGTCAGCGCATGTGGCATGTTCATGACCGCCTGCAAGGCGTCGCGATCGCGTGGCGTCAGGCTGGCGATGTCGAGATCCCCGGTCAGCACCGAGATCATCTTGGCTGGCACTGCGGTCAGCACCGTGCGCAATGCCGGGGTGGGGGAGTCGGGCGTGACAGTTTTCAGGATGTCCTCGAACCACTCGAGCGTCCGCTCGGCAATCGAGTAGTCCGATTGCTCGGGCCGGGTCGGAATCAGCACGAGATCGGTGGCGAGGATCAGGTCCTCGGTGTCTGCATTGGCCCCCGGGCGGGTGTCGATCAGCACGAGGTCATAGCCATCAGCCTCCATGCGGTCGTAGCTGTCGTAGATCTCATCCATATCCGCGACCGCACCGCTGATGGTGAGCTGGTCGTGGCGCCATGCGGGTTTGTCGATCTTGCCCCAGGAGGCGCGGTTGAAGCTGGCCTCCCAGCCAAGCGCTTGGGGGTCGGTGTCGACGTCAAAGATGTGGACCTTCATGCCGCGGGCGAGG
>NZ_JAAGOV010000001.1:0-2383 GCF_010500785.1 Salipiger sp. PrR003 | reverse complement strand
ATGAAATTTGGTGCGGATGGGACCGAGAAGATCGCCTCGCAGACCACGCAAGTTATTTGAGATTTTATGCAGATACGCACCGGGTGTCTCGGCAATGATCAGCGGGCGCAATCCAGGCCCCGCCCGCCTCGGATCCGGCCCGCAGACCGCGCGCGGCGGGTCTCGGAGGCCGGGGGGCGAGAATCACCCCCGCCTCGGCGCTCCGACGAAAGCCTGGAACCTACTGCCGAATGAAAAGGCGATCGGCAGACATCTGCCTCCTGCACGGAAAAGGCGTCACCGAGGCGGACTCGGCGCGCGGCAGGCGTCTGCCCGCTTCGTCGGCGCTATGTGCCTGCTATCTCTTCCAACAATTTGGCGTTGCGCAGCATGGGGCGCCTCTCGAGGCAAGACGGCGAGATTGCGCTCTTGGAGAGGGAGCCGCGGCGAGGTTCAACGTGGTGGATCGAGTGCCACCCATGCACTAGCATTCATGGAGGGACGCAACTTGGGTCCGTTTCCTCCCCGGCCCATGTGTCATTTGTCCCAAAATTTTTTTGAATATTTGGAGCCGCTTAGTGAATTACAAAGCACATATTGATGGCTTGCGCGCCTTTGCTGTCGTTCCAGTTATTGCCTTTCACGCGTCTCACACTGCAGTCCCCGGCGGCTTCATCGGGGTTGATGTCTTTTTCGTCATAAGCGGGTTTCTAATCACATCCCTTCTGATGTCTGACCTGAAATCCGACAGATTCAGTATTGTCGATTTCTACGAGAGGCGCGCAAGGCGTATTCTGCCGGCCTTGATCTTCATCATTGCATGCACCATTCCCGCCGCATTGATCTTTCTTCCCCCTAGCGACCTGCAAACGTTCGGAAAGAGCGTGGTGGCCGCGATGACCTTTCTGTCGAATATCTTCTTCCTGAAGGAAATCAATTATTTCCATACCCATGCAGAACTGAATCCCCTCCTCCACACTTGGAGTCTCGCGGTCGAGGAGCAATTCTACATTGTCTATCCGATCTTCCTGGCGCTCATCTATCGCAAGGCCCGGCGCTACCTGGTCCATGCCTTGATCGCCGCCGGTCTGCTGAGCCTGGCACTGGTGATGAACTCGGTCGCATCGGACCCCAAGTATGCCTTCTACCTCTTCCCGATGCGCGCATGGGAGCTTCTGATCGGCGCGCTCGCGTCGCTGTCCTTCGCCAGAACCGAAGTCTCTCCCCGCCCATCTCTTTACGGCCTCCTGTCGCTGGCCGGCTTCGCGGCGATCCTGATCAGTTATGCCATCGTCGATGAAACCCGACTGTCGAGCGGCCTTTATGCGCTGCCCGCCTGTCTGGGCGCCGCGCTGGTCATCCTCTATACAAAGCCCGGAACGGTGGTGCACCGCATTCTGACAACGCGCTGGATCGTGCTGATCGGACTGATCTCCTACAGCGCCTACCTTTGGCACCAGCCGCTCATGACCTTTTACCGGCATGCCTTTCCCGACGATAAGCTCGGCGTCGCGATATGCGCGCTTCTGACCTTCCCCCTCGCCTGGCTGACCTGGAAATTTATCGAGCAGCCTTTCCGGAGGCGGACACCGGGAGTCCCCGCAAAACGGGTGCTGACCTCCTCCTTCGCCGCGCTCAGCCTTTTCGCCCTTCTCGGCCTCGCCCTGACCGCCGACACCGGCTGGGAGCGCCGCTACAGCCCCGAAGAGCAACGCATTCTCAGAAGCTTCGTCGAGGCCGACGACTATGTGCCAACGCGCTTCGACGCGCTGAAGGGCCGCGCGTTCAGCGGCGACGGCGACCTTCCAAAGGTGCTGATCGTCGGAGACTCCTACGGGCAGGATCTGGTGAACGCGCTCTACGAGACGGGAATGGACCGGGACTTCGACCTCTCGACCTACCACATCCCCGGGCGGTGCGGGAATCTGATGATCGACAACTTGGACAAGTACCGAAACCGCGAAAACCGCGAGGAATGCGCCAGGTTGCCCGGCTACCAGGACCCGAAGCTTCAAGCCCGGCTCCGCGAAGCCGATCAGCTCTGGCTGGTGTCGTCCTGGAACCCCTGGACCGCGCCGCTGCTGCCCAAATCCCTCGAAGCGCTCTCGGCCGACACCGATGCCAAGCTCGTCGTCTTCGGGCGCAAGCATTTCGGAGACCGGCTGACCTATCGCGTCTTTGCCGATGGCATTGACGCACTGATCGGCAGGCGTCCGGTTCCCGAAGACCCTTCCGCGGTCAGCCTCGAAATGAGCGAAACAATTCCCAAGCTGGCCGAATACGTCGATCTTCAGAGGCTTCTGTGCGGCAGCTACGAGACCTGCGCCAACGCCGATCCCTCGGGCTCTCCGCTGACGTTCGACGGCACGCACCTCACGCCGGAAGGGGCAAGATACATGGGCGA